>DASSHR010000415.1:0-4110 GCA_035692745.1 Candidatus Limnocylindrales bacterium
GAATCGTCGGCCCGCGGACCGAGGATGGTAGGGGAGGGAGGACTCGAACCTCCGACTTCCGAGGTATAAGCTCGGCGCCTCTAACCAACTGGGCTACTCCCCCGCGCGCATCCTAGCCCTAGACGAAGAGCGGCTTCAGCAGCTGGATGACGACCACGAGGACCAGGTACGCGATCGGGATCGCGGCGAAGAGGCCGAGCGCGGCGCTCCAGGGTGTTCGCGTCGAGCGGGTGCCGGAGCCGCGCGGAAGTGGGACCACCAGCCATGTGATCACCGACCCCGACACGAGCACAGCCACGACGAACAGCACGCCGGCCACGAAGCGCAGGTCACCGCCCGGCAGCTGCGCCCCGCGTGACAGGGCCACGTCGTAGGCGAGGTACAGGAGCCCGAGCACGAGCGCGACGCCGAGCGAGGAGCCCACGGCACGAACCACGGGCCGTGGCGCATTCCGGAACTGACGCCAGCGGACCTCGAGCCACGAGCGCTGCGGCGGGACGGTCGGCCTCGGCGAGCGATCAGTCAAGGCAGCGCAAGCCGTCGCAGGTCGGCTCCCCCATCCAGGCATCGATCAAGGCGACGACGCCGGCAAACCCGTCGCGAACGGGCAGGCCCTGGTGGTGGTCGCACCTGGTGGTGGTCCCCATCGGCTGCTCGCAGTGCTCGTGCACGAGGACGAGGTATCGATGCTGGAACCACTCGGCATCGTGCAGGTGGAAGGCGCGCCGGAACGATCGCTCACGGTCGACGAGCTCATATTCGTAGCCGTCGCGCTCGTACCGATCGAGGCGGCTCAACCGAAAGCCTTCGCGAACGATGACGCTGGACCGTAGCGGAGCAGCGCCATCCGGCAATGACCCGATCAATTCGAAGCTGAGCGATCCATCGTCATCCTCGATGACCTCGACCCGCGACCGCAGACCTGGCGTCGTGAGCACCACGCCGTATCGCTCGAGCAGGGCAGCGAGCGCGTCGGCGTAGTCGTCGACCTCTTGTCCGCTGAGCTGCACCGACGCTAGCGAGTCGTTGTCTCGGGTGCCGGAATGGACTCTCCGGCACCGAAGCGCACTCCCTCCGCGGCGCGCCGTCGCACGACACCGCGCCGGAGGACCGGCTCACCACGCTCGAAGCGATCGAGCGCCGGAGCAGGAATTCGAACGAGCCGAGCCGAGACTCGGATCGCCGGGAGCTCGTCGCGCTCGATCATGCGGGCGACGGTGTCGTGGCTGACCCGCAGCCGCTCAGCGACTTCCTTGATCGTGAACCAACGTGGCTCGGTCACGGTGCGGCTCCTGCGTTCGATGCGTATACCGACACGATACCGCATCAGACGCTCCGGTCAAGACGCGCCGCGTTGCTACTGGTTGACGATCGTGAGCGTGCGGCGCGGCGGGAGCGTCTCGGGCGTATGCGATGCCAGCAGTCGAACGCCGTCAACGAACGTGTCGATCTCATCCTCGGTCGTCCAGAAGCCGATGCTGATTCGCAGCGCGTTCACGAGCGGCAGCGTTCGCGCGACGCAGAACGTGCGCGCCTGGAGCTCGTCGAGCGCGGGCTGGATCTCCCAGCCGGCGATCTGGAACGAGATCAGCCCGGCCATCCGGTCGCGCGGCGTGAGCAGCGTCACGCCCTCGATCGCGGCCAGCGCATCCGCCGCGCGCTGCGCCATCTCGGCGCCGCGGCGGTGCACGAAGTCCAGCCCGACGTACATCGTTAGCCAGCCGATCGATCGGGCGAAGCCCGTCACCGACGGTCGGTGATAGCCGGCGACCTGGAGTCGCCGGGCGTCCTCGTTCATCGTCCGGTTGCCGCGCGAGTCCCAGCTCGCGAACGTCGCCCAGCCGCCGTAGGTCGAGCGCAGCTGCGGCAGGACCTCGCGGCGGACCCACAGCGCGCCGAGCCCCTCGGGCCCGAGCAGCCACTTCTGCCCCGGGATCGCGTACAGGTCGACGTCGAGGTCGCGGACGTTCACCGGGATCGCCCCGGCCGACTGCGCGCCGTCGACCAGCACGAGGGCGCCGCGCGAATGCGCCAGCTCCGCGATCCGGCGCACCGGCATCACCAGGCCGGAGGTCCACAGCACGTGCGAGATCGAGACGAGCTTCGTGCCGGGCGTGATCAGCTCGTCCATCCGGGCGAGGATCTCATCGTCCGGCGCATCCACCCCGAACTCCGCGAACTGGAGGTCGAGCCCGAACCGATCGCAGACCATGTACAGCGGCCCGAACCCGCCGGGGTGCTCGTGGCAGGTCGAGACGGCGCGGTCGCCGGCCTTCCAGTCGATCGCCCAGGTGCCCTGGTTCATACCGTCGGTGGCCGCGTGGGTGATCGCGACCTCATCGATGTCGCCGCCCAGGACGGCGGCCACCGCGGCCTTGGCCTCCTCGAGTCGCTGGGCGAACTCGGCCCAGTACTCGGCTGCCGCACGGCCGAAGTCGCGCTCGTATTCCTCGAGCTGGCGCATCGCGGCGTCGGTCTCGGCCGGCATCGGCCCGACGGAGCCCGTGTTCAGCTGGATGGCGGCCTTGAGCGACGGCAGCGCGTCGCGGACGGCGGCGAGCTTGTCCTCGTCGCTCATGAACGGGGAGACCACGAACCTATGATACGGGCGTGGTTGCCCTGAACTCCGTGGCCCCGGCGGCCCGCACCCGATGACCGGGTTCGCGCGCCCCGAGCTGCTCGCCTCGACCGAGTGGCTGGCCGAAGAGCTGGGCCGGCCGGACGTCCGCGTCGTCGACGTTCGATGGCGGCCCGACGGCACCGGGTCCGCCGCGTTCGACGCGGGCCACATCCCCGGCGCGACGTACCTCGACTGGCGGGCGGAGCTGAACGAGTCGCCGTCGGATGACTCGGGGCATGCGCTGCGGCTCGCGGCGCCGGATTCGGTGGTCGCGTTCATGGCGCGCGCCGGCGTCGGCGACGCAACGACGCTCGTGCTGTACGACGACACGCTCGGGCTGTACGCCGCGCGGGCGTGGTGGTCGCTGCGGGTCTACGGGTTCGAGTCGGCACGGATCCTCGACGGCGGCATGCCCGCCTGGGTCGCCGAGTCCCGGCCGCTCAGCTCCGGCGCGCTCCCCCACCCCGACGGCGGCTTCACGCCCCGACTCAATCCCCGATTGCGCCTGACGACGACCGACGTCCGCTCTCTGCTGGGCTCGCCGGACGCGCAGGTCATCGATGCGCGCGCCAATCCGGAGTTCCGTGGCCACGAGGGCAACGCGCGGCGGCTGGGCCACATCCCGGGCGCGATCAACGTGCCGGTCGGCGCGCTGCACGAGCCGGGCACGCAGCGCCTCCTCTCGGCGGATGCCATCCGGGGTGTGCTGACCCACGCGGCGGTGGCCCGGGACCGGCGGCTCGTCTGCTACGACGGCACGGGCGTGGGCGCGGCGAAGCTCGCGTTCGTGCTGACGCTCATGGGCTACGACGATGTCGCGGTCTACGACGGCGGCTGGGCCGAGTGGGGCGACCGCCTGGACCTGCCGGTGGAGCGCTAGCGACCTCTCCATGTTCCGGGGAGCGCGCCTGTCCGAGCGCCTACTTCCCGCTGGGCGGGCGCTACAGCGGAAATGGCCCGTACACAAGCCTCCGTCGTGCGGTTTCCGGGCAATCGAAGCGCGATTTGGCCCCGCCGGCGGGAAAAAGCGCTGGTTCCGCGACACCAGGAAGCCGATATCCGCTGCAGTGCCCGCTGGCCGGGACGTCCACCGATGCTGGAGCCTGAAGACGGCCTGATAACCGCTGAATGGCCCGCTGAGCGGGAATCCCGCAAGCTGGGTGATCCGGGCGAGGAGCTAGAGGATCTCCTTCGCGCGTGGATCCTTCTTGATCTCGGCGGGGATGTGGCCGCCCAGGCCCAGGTCTTCGTGGTGGGCCGTCTCGAGGACCTCGATCTTCGTCGTGTTCACGAGCAGCGTGTCGTTCTCGACCCAGACGTCGCTGTCGCCCTCGGCGTAGCCGACGACGCAGTTCGTCAGCGCGACGATCGCGCGGCGGTCGGTGGTCCGCATCGGATCGATGGTCGGCGGAGCGTGCAGGTAGCCAAGCACGGTGTACGGCCCAACCCGGGCCCGGACGGGATGCTGGCGGGTCCACAGGCGGCGGTCG
>DASSHR010000416.1:0-3289 GCA_035692745.1 Candidatus Limnocylindrales bacterium
TGCCCGAACATGCCGAGCAGCGGGCCGCCGCCGGGCACTGTCCGCGCCTCGCCGCCGATCGCCGGCACGACGATCGGGAGCTCGTGCCCACCGTTCGCATAGCTGAACCTGCCGGTGTTGAGGTCGAGGACGCCGGCGAGCACCGTCACGAACAGGCCGGTGCGGCGCTCGTCGACGAGGATCGTATTCATGAGCTCGAGCGCCTTGGCAGGCCCCGCCGAGCGGTCCATGGCGGAGCGCATCACCGGCCGGACGAAGGCCATCAGGAGGGCAGCGGAGATGCCCTTGCCGGACACGTCGGCGATGACGACGCCGAGCTGGCGCGGTCGCGCCGGGTCAAGGATCGGGAAGACGTCGAAGAAGTCACCGCCGATCGAGCGGGCGGGGCGGTACTCGCTGGTGATCTCCCAGCCGTCGGCTTCGACGCCCAGGAGCTGGACGAGCGTTCGCTGGATGCGCTGGGCGACCCGGAGCTCGCGCTCGAGGAGCTCGGGGTCCGGGATCATGCCGGCCGGGTCAGGATCCCTGGAGCGCCGCGATCGCGGACGCGCGATCCGCATCCACCGGGAAGAGCCCGGCCATGCCCGTCCGATCGAGGACGCGGGCGATGGCCTCCTGCGGCGCCGCGAGGCGCACGTTGGCGGCGGTGCCCTCGTGATCGTGGCCCATCTCGTGCAGCGCGCCCCAGCCCGCCTCGGGATCCGGCGGGGTCTCGCCGCGCATGATCCGCAGCGCCGAGTGGAGCGCGAACAGGCCGGACGAGGCCATGAACGACAGCTTCGACAGGTCGAGCACGAGGCGCCGCGAGCCGCGGGTGTACGCGTCGCGCACGATGTCGATGACCTTCTCGTAGTTCGAGGCGTCGAGCTCGCCGTCGAGTGCGACGACGCTCACCGCGGGGCTGCCGCCCAGGTGCTCGACATCGATCGTCATCGCCATCGGTCAACCCTCCTCGGCCGGGCCGTCGATCGAGCGCACCAGCGTGAGCTCGTTGCCTCCATCGGGACGGACATGATGCCGCACCTCATCGGTCATCGTACGCAGCAATTCGATGCCGACGCCCATGCCCCCGGGCCGCTTCGGCGTGGGCGGTCTGGACGTGTCGGCGCGGGCCGCCGCCGCGGTCGGGTCGAACGGCTTCGACCGGTCGAGGAGCCGGATCTGGATCGCGTTCCCGAGCCGCGCCGCTTCGATCTCGATCTCGCCGGGCACGCCGCCGTAGCCGTGGACCATCACGTTGCAGGTCGCTTCGTCCACCGCCTGGACGAGGTCGTCGGCGGCGCGCTTCGAGCCGCCCAGGTCCGCGACGGAGTCGCGAATAAACGCCCGCACGTCCGCGAGCCGGTTCGCGTCGTTGTCGACGGTGAGTCGCCGAGGCGTGGACGCCTGCTGCGTCACGACCACGCCTGCAGCTCGACGAGGTTGTCGTCCGGGTCCGCCGCGTAACACCACGTGACGTGGGCGCCGGTCTTCGTCGTCGTGGTGATGACCTCGCCGAACCGGCTCCCGCCTGCCGCGATGAACGCCTCGAGCGCCGTCCGAACATCCGGCACCTGGAACGCGATGTGGCCCCACCCGGCACGGTCGACGCGGGGCGGCCGGCCGCCCTCCACGGATTCGTACTGGTAGATCTCCAGCGTGGGGCCCTCGGCGCCGAGACCCGGCAGCCGGAGGTGCGCGCCGGTCAGATGCGCATCCCGGACGCGCGTCGCGGCGTCGAGATCCGCGCTCCGGATGTCGCGCTCCGGCGGGACGATCTCCATGCCGAAGACTTCCTGGTAGAACGTGGCGAGCCGGCGCCAGTCGGCGCCGGTGATGTTCACGTGCCCGAATCGGGCACCGTCGATGCGGGCCACCTCGTTCACGCCATCCGGGCGTAGTCGGCGGGCGCCCGCTTGAGGAACTTGCCGGCGCCCTTGGTGCCCGTGAACTGGCCGTCGCGGACGACCACGGAGCCGCGGCTCATCACGACGTCGGAGCCGCCCTGGACCGTCCGCCCCTCGTAGCACGAGTAGTCGACATCCATGTGGTGCGTCTTCGCGGAGATCGTGTGCTTGCGGTTCGGGTCGTAGATGACGAGGTCCGCATCCGAGCCGACCGCGATCGCGCCCTTCTTCGGGTACATGCCGAAGAGCTTCGCCGGCGCGGTCGAGGCGATCTCCACCCAGCGCTCCTTGGTGAGCTTGCCGCCGACCACGCCGCCGTCGTGCAGCAGGTCGAGCCGATCCTCGACGCCGGGCAGGCCGTTCGGGATCTTCCGGAAGTCGCCCTGGCCGAGCTCCTTCTGGCCGTGGAAGTCGAACGGGCAGTGGTCCGTCGAGACGACCTGGAGGTCGTCCTTCTGGAGGCCCTTCCAGAGCTCCGGCTGGTGGTCCTCGGTGCGCAGCGGTGGCGAGCAGACGAATTTCGCGCCCTCGAACCCGTGGCCGAGGTCGTCCATCGAGAGGAACAGGTACTGCGGGCACGTCTCCGCGAACGCGGGCAGGCCCTCGTCGCGGGCGCGGCGGACCTCGTTGAGCGCCTCCTTCGCCGACAGGTGGACGATGTACACGGGCACCTTGGCGGACTGCGCGAGCCGGATGACGCGGTTCGTCGCCTCGCCCTCGAGGGTGGAGAGGCGCGCCAGGCCATGCCCGATCGGGTCGGTGGTCCCGGCGGCGACCGTGTCGGCCGCGATGACGTCGATGGCCATGCCGTTCTCGGCATGCATCATGATCAGCCCGCCGTTCCTGCCGGTCTGCTGCATTGCCCGGAAGATCGCGCCGTCGTCGCTGTAGAAGACGCCCGGATAGGCGGTGAAGAGCTTGAAGTCCGGGATGCCCTCGGCGACGAGCTGGTCCATCTCCTTGAGCGAATCGTCGGTGACGTCGCTCATGATCATGTGGAAGCCGTAGTCCGTGACGGCGTTGCCCTCCGCCAGGGCGTGCCAGGCGTCGAGGCCCTCGCGCAGGCTCTTGCCTTTCGACTGGACGGCGAAGTCCACGATCGACGTCGTGCCACCGAAGGCCGCGGCGCGCGTCCCGGTGAAGAAGTCGTCCTTCGCGAACGTGCCGCCGAACGGCAGCTTCATGTGCGTGTGGACGTCGATGCCGCCCGGGATCAGGTACTTGCCGCTCGCGTCGATCGTCTCGTCCGCGGTCGTCGTCGCCGCAAGGTCGGTGCCGATCTGGGCGATGCGTTCCCCGTCGATCAGGACGTCGGCGGCATAGGAGCCATCGGCCGTGACGACGGTGCCGTTCGCGATGAGGGTGCGCATCGGTCCTCCTTCGATGAGGAGGAGATCGTAGCG
>DASSHR010000417.1:0-3256 GCA_035692745.1 Candidatus Limnocylindrales bacterium
ACATATGAAAATTACGATGGTTTAAAAATAAAAATAGTATTTTCCAACTTAGGACGAAGATATAAGAAAATAGGAGATCAATTATATCTAATGTTAGAAAAAGAAGAGTTAAAATTAGAAGATAGTCTTACAGCTATGGTAAGAATAACAAGAGAAAATGAAGAAATTGATAGAAAAAATGAAATAGAAAAGATTAAAATTCAAAGTGAAGAAAGAATTCACAAAATTGAAGAAATAAAAATAACAGGATAAAGGAATTAGAAAAAGAATTACAAAGACTAAAAAATATATATGAGTGACAGTAGAGAAAAGACAAAGAAACTAGCTTAATGATGGAAATTCAGAAGTATAAAGAAAAAATAGAAACAAAAACACAAGATAAGCAGGATAAACAAGAAATAAGAGAACAAAATGATTTAAGGATAGATAATATATAAGAAGAATTTATGGAAGAAGACAACGATTCAGAATTAAGTGAGACATATACAGAGCTTATAAAAGATAAATGATTAGTAGAAAATACAGAGGTAGAAATAAATTATGATGAAAAAATGAAAGAGACTAAACTAGAAACTAGTACATCCAGAACATATCCTAAACAAGAGACACCACAATATTATGAGACACCACAATATTATAATAATTATGTTAGAACCCACATTTTGGTACGTTGGATTAATTATGAGCCAAGAACCCCTGTTGTGATTTTCTGGAGAATTCAGAGATTATGTGCCCACTTTCTAACAGTTCTGGAAACCAAGATAATAGTGTAGACACAATTTGGTGTATGAAAACAAATATTCAAGTTTTCAAGTATTGGACAAGAACATGTTTAGTGTAATTCTGATAAGGGAATTTAATTCTAGAACTTGGAAATTGTTAACTTGTGATTGGTCCAAGAGATTATTGACACAAATATACATATGCAGGCACAAGACTTAGAAAAGTTTAGAACCTTACAAATTGTCAAGGTTGTATTGGATTGTATATTGGAGTGGGATCATGAGACACTTGTACTCTCGATTGGGAAATTTAGATTGAAGATTTAAATCGGGACAAGTGTAGGAGGTGTACGTATTTTAATTAAGTGTAATTATAAGTGCAAGGGCAAAATGGTCCTTTTTATTAGTTAAGTAAGTATTTAAGTATGCAAGAAGAAGATTTTTTTCATTCTTCTTCATTTCTTCATTCTTCATCTCTTTCATTTCCAAAGAAAAATCAAGAAAACTCTAGAAAACCATCACAAACTCCACTCCAATCCATTATACCTCTACATATACATGCAAAACAAGTTCAAAAACATAATCACCATCCAAAATCCTCCAAGAAACCAAGAAAAACAAAAGAAGAAAACATGGTGCATAGTAGCAGGCCTCTCGGCCTGCTACAGTAAAGTTGGAATTTGTTTGTGTCAAGTTGTTCTTCAATTCCAAGCCTACACACCTAGCATATCAAGTCTTGTGATCAACGTGGAAGCAATATTTCGGCCCGAAAATGCGTAGAAATTCCGGCGCAACGAATTGAAGTTGTGAAGCCTTTATGAAGGTAAGTTGAGATTTTGTTTGTTTTGATTAAATTTGAGATTATGAATGGCTTGAGGGATGTTAAGGGACCATAATAGCCAAGAATTATCGATTAGAAACTATTCGTTTGTCATGAATGAAGGTTATTGGAATTTAGGCTCCAAAATGGTATATTTTGTATTTGAGCTCTTTGGATCCATTTGAGTTTAGAAACATGTTTATTGATGTTAATTGAGTATATAAACCAAGAAAGTTTGGTTAGGATCGATCAAATTACCTTAGTCGAATCAAGATTTTGATTTGGAGCCTATGAATTCCATATTGTTGTTAATTGTGTTAAATGAGTTGGTGAATGCTCTTATGGCTTAGAAATGGCCCATATAACATATAAATAATGTTAGAATTGGTTCTTATACATGTTGGATTCGTTTGGGTCATTGTAGCAAAAATTGGACAATTTGACGCTAGAAGCGCCGTTGGAACTCTAGGCCGTCGTGGGTGTGTTTTTGAGGTTACAAGGGGTCCTAGAGGATCTTATATATGTGTAGGATATGTGGGGAAATCAGTTTTTGCATTTGAAGTTAGGAATGTGATGTTATACATTTTATCGTTTGGTTGTCGGGTTGACGATAGTTGGCTTAATTGAACTTTTAAGTTGTGTTGAAGTGTTCAAGAATGTTATGGGTATAATTGGGGCTGTGTGGTCTTGTGTTTCAGTTTTGAGGGAAAAGAAATGTTGTTAATGTGTTATTGGAAATTGTTGAAATGAATTGGCACCTTATAGCCTTGTTATTGTTGGAAATTGTTCTGGTTGCTCGCTGTGATGTTGTTGGCTGTTAAGGGGCAGCTTTGAAACCCCCGGGATAGTCCATTTTACAGGGGTTATGCTGCCGAATTTTTGGTAGAAATTTTGGAAGACTTTTAGTAGTGAAAATACCGAAAAGGTTGGAATAGGGTACTAATGCATATTTTTGAATAAATGTAGATTTGGAGCCTTCAAGGGAGTAAGTGTACTTGGATTGTGAAAAGTGCACCTTCATTGTACAAGGTATGTAAAGTGTTCTTTGGGGCATGAATGGTTTGAAATCCGTAAGCTTGATGAAAAGTATCAAGTATAGCCTAAATGTATATCTTCAAATTCTTAGCAAGTATGAAATCTCTCTTATTCTAATTCTTTTGTACTCCAAACATGTGTACCAATAAGTTTTAAGATTTGCAAAATAAATGTCAAGGATGAATGTTAAAAAGGAATTTGTAAGTTGGAAATCAACTATGCCACCAAGTCTTTGAGAAGTAAATAAAAAGGGATTCCAAGTAAATTTGGTATGTAACACTTGTTACCAATAATCTAAACTATCTCCTTTGGAAACTCAAGTGCTACAGAATAGTCCTTCCCCATTATGAGATTTCAATAACTCCAAGTTAAGTTTGTGAATGTTCTAAGAGGAATACTTATGATTGTAAACTCTTACTCTTTGATTCTTTGGCAAGTCCTCAAAATTAAGGAAAATCTCAAAAAATAAAGGGGGCATGTGAACATAACAAGGATGAAGTGAGGAATTTTCCTTTGTTCTCCAAGTCTCCGAGAAGGTGCTAAATAGAATCTTTGCGAGTCATGGGCATATGAACAAGTAACTAAGTAGTAGTCTAAGCTCTAAATAAATTTCTGAGACTTTAACACCAAGTCCTTCCCATATTTTGGAAATCCAAGTAACTTGATTCTTTTTGAAAAT
>DASSHR010000418.1:0-5649 GCA_035692745.1 Candidatus Limnocylindrales bacterium
GGCGGCGCGCACGATCGCGGAGCGTGGCGTCCAGCTCATCGGCACCGCGCACGGCAACACGCTCGACAACCTGATGCTGAACCCGACGCTGTCCGACCTGATCGGCGGCATCCAGTCGGTGACGCTGGGCGACGAGGAGGCCCGCCGCCGCCGCTCGCAGAAGAGCGTGCTCGAGCGCAAGGCGCCGCCGACGTTCGACGTGATCATCGAGATCCAGGACCGCGAGAAGGTGCTGGTCCACGCCGACGTTGCGGACACCGTCGACGCGATGCTGCGGGGCGACCCGGTCGCGCCGGAGCTGCGCTGGCGCGACGACGAGGGCGTGCACCGTTCCGCGTCGCGGCCGCGACCGTCACCGCGCGAGCAGCTTGCCCCGGACCGGTTCTCCGGGCTCATCGGCGCGGGAGGCTCCGGTTGGCGGACGGAGCCCGGCTGGCGCGGCGACGGTGGGGGATACCGCGGCGGGACGGGCGGCTCGTCGTATCTGGGCGGCGGTGGCGATCGCGGCACGCGACCCGGGTTCCGACCGGGGGCATCGGGCTCGTGGCGGCCCGGCCGCTCCGGCGGCGCGGGCGCTCCAGGGTCGGGCGGCGCGTCCGGGATGCCGGGCGGATCGGGCGGCGGGCCTCGCAACGAGGCGCCCTTCGTCGCGGGCGACATCGCGGACCGCGGGCCGGTGGAGCGTGGCGCAGCCCCGTTGCCGGAGCCCCGGGCGCGCGAGGCGCGCGAGCTGTCCCGCCAGCGCGAGTGGCGCGACTCGGCGACGAAGGCGATCACGACGCTGCGGGCGGAGGAGGGCACCGGTCCGGTCAACGTGGCCGAGCTCGAGGCCCGCGATGCGGCGGCGGTCGCTACGGCTGCTGACGACGCGGACGACGAGGCGCTGATGGACCGCGCCATCGGGCGCGCGATGCCCCGCAACGGCACGGAGCCCGGCGACGAGGACCTGCCTGGAATCCGCATGCCCGAGCTCGAGACCCTGCCGACGCTGCGGCTCCTGCCCCAGGGCATCAGCCGCAAGCGCCTCGAGCAGGCGATCCGCGAGCTGCAGCTGCCGGTGATCATCGCCCACGACGTCGACGAGGCGGACGTCGTGATGACGATCCGCAGCGAATACAAGCAGAAGACGCCGATGGTGCGCGAAGCAGAAGAGCGCGCAATGCCCATCTACGTGCTGAAGACGAACACCATCCCCCAGATGCAGGCTTCGTTGACCTCGATCTTCGCGCTCGAGGTCGACCCGCGGGACGCCGCCCTCCGGGAGACCGAGGAGGCGATCGGGCTCGTCCTCAACCGCGCCGAGGCGGTGGAGCTGTCGCCGCAGAACGCCTACATCCGTCGCCTGCAGCACCAGCTCGCGGAGCGGGCCAATCTCGTCTCGCGCTCCCGTGGCCGCGAGCCCTACCGGCGCGTTCGCCTGTACCCGGACCCCGCGCGCAGTCCGTGGCGCTGAAGATCGGGCTGGCCGCGGCGAACCTCAGGCGAAACCTCAGGTGGTGGCGCGGCCCAGGCGTCTACCTTCATGCGTTCCACCCGCTGTGTGCCGACGTGCCGCCAGCACCCAGATCAGGGCCAGGCCGACGACCATCAACGCGACCAACCACGAGTTGCTGGAGCGCGGAGCGGGCGTCACGAGGTAGACACGTGCGCCGAGGACGAGCTGCGTGGCTTCCTGCCCATCCGGGGCAGGTTCGTTCGCACGGACCCTGATGGCGATCCGAGCGCCGTCGTTCCCCGTACCGGTGACGCGCAGATGCACGGAGGCGTCGACCGCAACCACGAGCGGGACGGCGGGCTCGATTGTCCAGCCACCGGATGGCTCGGCGGTTACCAGGATCGGTACGGTGGACCTGTTCAGGACCGTCAGTTCGCGGCTCTGATCGACATAGACATTCGCCGTGACCGTTGCGCCGAGCGTGGCCCTCGGGTCGGCCCCGATCGCGTTCGCCGCGCCCGCCGAAGCGAGCGCGACGAAGGTCAGGACGGCCGCACCGAAGCGGCAGGCCGTCGAGATGTTCACGGCGCCGGATTGACCTCGTAGGTGAACGTCACCTGGCTGGTGACCGTCGATGGGATGGTCGTCGACGGGATCGCCACCGCGAGCGTGACGACCCAGTCCCGCGACGACACCCAGGTGCCGACATCGATGTCCTGGAACGTGGCTTCGTCGGCGTCGTAGGCGACGAATTCACCGTCGGCCTGGATGCCGTCCACGTGGTACATCCGCGCATCGGCGCCAAAGGAGTCGAAGCCGCCTCCGACGTCGAAGGCCAGTCCGTTGGTCCGGAACGTGGCGCCGGTCATGCTGTTGGTGCTCGTCGTGATCGTGATCGGATCGGCGGTGACGGTGGTGCCGGCCGGCCCCGATCCGTAGTCGATGGTCGCGGGCAGGCCCGTCATCGTGACGGTCGATTCGACCGTGAGCGTCTCGTCGCTCGTCGCCGTCTCGGCCAGCGCAACAGTCGGCAGCGCCAGCATGAAGGCGATGGCGAGTGATACCGCACGCGTTCTCATGTTCGACTTCCTTTGGGCATGGCCCCGCACCGCGGGCGCCGGCGCGAGCCTCCAGGCTTCTCCACGGGTGCCCGAGGCGGCGCCGCGGGGGCCGGATGGGACCGAACCTGCGGCGGGCCCCATTGCGAGCGGCCACCGTCCGACATGCTGCCCGGTCGAAGCACCGAACCTGCGACGGTAAACCGGCCCCTTCCGCACATTCCAGCGCGACGCGCCATCGGAGGACAGTGCCGCGCGTGCACGGCGGAAGAGCCGAAGATCCCGACCGCCGGCGCGCTATTTCATTTGTCGGGTGTACGGCTACCCGGGCCTGAAGCTCGGACCAGGCGCCCCCGAGTCGTGGGCTCGCCGATCCGTGGTCCTGCCGGCCGGCTGGAAGGGCATCCACGTGGAGCGGCTGTGGGCGCGCGGGGAGGAACGAAGCCTGCACGCCATCGCCGGGCGTTCAGCTGCGATGCTCGAGGGCCAGCGCCTGCGGCGGGCGTCCTGAATCGCCGCGAGAGACAACTGCAAGGGCAGTGCCCGTATCCGGGTCCGCTGCGGCGAGGGTCCGTCGCCCACAGTCAACGCAACGCAGACACGTCGCGCGCCGCGCTCTCGCGGTGCCGGCCCGCAAGACCCAGCCGACACCACCTGGAGGACGACCATGGACGCGCTCACGATGCTCAAGACCGACCACGACAAGGTCAAGGACCTGCTCGAGGACCTCGACGCCACCACCGAGCGCGGCGTCAAGACCCGCGGGGAGCTGTTCGCCACGATCAAGGGCGAGCTCACGGTCCACGAGATCATCGAGGAAGAGATCTTCTACCCCGCCCTGAAGAGCCACCCGAAGGCCGTCGACATCGTCCTCGAGGGCTACGAGGAGCACCACGTCGTCGACCTGCTGATGGGCGAGCTCGAGTCGCTCGACGTGTCCGACGAGACCTGGGGCGCCAAGGCGACCGTCATGAAGGAGAACGTCGAGCACCACATCGAGGAAGAGGAAGGCGACATGTTCAAGAAGGCGCGCCAGGTCTTCGATCGCCAGGAGCTCGAGGATCTCGGCGAGCGGATGGCACGCCGCAAGGCCAGCGCGCAGCGGGAGCTCGGCATCCCGGCCTCCCGCTGATCCGGCGTCAGGCGCCGGCGAGCGCCTCCCGATCGATGAAGATCTGCTCGCCGGCGAATCGCTCCGTCGCGGGGTCCCACGGGAACAGGATGGCGAGCTCGAGGCGGACGCGTCGGCCGCTCGGGTCCAGCCCGGCGAACGGACCGCGGTGGGTGGCTTCGAGGACCACCGCCTCGAACACGCCCTGCGGCCCGATCACGATGTCGCTGAGCGCGAACTGGTTGTCCGGGAAGGCCGCGAAGAGCTCCGTGTAGAAGGCCCGGGCGCCGGTATGGCCCTCCCAGCGCAGGCCGGTGCCGACGATCTCGTACACGCAGTTCGGCGCGAGGGTCGCAACGAGGCCATCGATGTCGCGCCGATCCTCGGCGATCGAGTGGCGCTGCCAGAGGCGCCGGATCCGGCGATGCGTTGCCGGGTCGGCCGGCCAGCCGAGCCGCGTTCGGACGTCGCCCCGCTCCATTGGCGGTCCGCGATCAGTGCTCGGTGACGCCCGTGAAGGTCCAGCCGTCGATGCGGAGCGCGGGCACCACGGCGGCGCCGAGGAAGCCGCGGATCGCCTTCCGCTCCCGGCTGACGGCGCTGACGCCCGCGAGCGCATCGAGGTACGACTGCGTGTAGCGCAGGTTCCGAACCGGCCCGACGAGCTTGCCGCCCTCGACGAGGAACGTGCCGTCGCGGGTCATGCCCGTGATGATCGCCAGCTTCGGATGGACGACGTTGGTGTAGTGGAACCGGGTCACGAGCAGGCCGCGCTCCAGGCCGCCGATGAGCTCCTCGCGGGAGACGTCGCCCGCGGACATCACGGCGTTGAGCGGGAACGGGCCCCACGGGTTCGGTGCGGGCAGGCCATGGCCGGTCGATCCGCGGCCGGCTCGGGCGCCGGTCTGCGAGTCGTAGACAACCTCGCGGCAGACCCCGGCTTCCACCAGCGGCACGCGCTGCTTGGCAACGCCCTCGTAGTCGAAGGCCATTGGCAGGCCGTTGGGGTCCGAGCCGTCGTCGACGATCGTCACGAGGTCCGACCCGATCCGCCGGCCGGGCTCCGCGAACGACCGCTCTTCCTGCACCGCCAGCGCGGAGAAGCCGAGATACCCGAGCTGGTCCGTGATGTCGACGACCGCGTACTCCTCGAGCACGACCGGGTAGTCGCCCGCCGCGATCGTGACCGCGTTGTCGCTGGCGCGTGCCTTGGCCGCGGCCTCGCGCCCGATCGCCGCGGCATCGATCGTCGTCGCGTCCCGGCTCACGGCTTCGGCGTAGCCGGTGCCGCCGTCGGGGGACATCTGCACGGTGAGCAGCTGCGAGGAGGTTCGGCGCTCGGCGGATCGCACGCCCGCGGAGTTCGCGACGGCAACGGCCTCGGCGTCGGTCGAGAAGGCGCCGTAGGCCAGCACGCCCGCCGCGTCCGCGGCGGCGATCACCGCCCGAACGCCCTCGGCGCGGAACTCGGGCGTCGCCGCAGCGGTCGTGTCGGACCAGCCGATGCTCGACGGCTGGATCGCGGACCCGGACGTGGCCGCCGCGGCGCGCGCAGCCGGGTCGAGGGCGGTGCTGGGCAGGGATGCGATGCCGCTCGGGGCGGGCAGGCCTGCCCAGTCGGGCAGCTCCTCGCAGCTGCGCGCGATCGCGGCGGCCCGGTGGACCAGCGTTCGCAGGCCGTCCGGATCGATCTTGCCGGTCGACACCACGGCGATCCGCTTGCCCACCACGTAGCGCAGGTTCACGGCCACGGAGCGCTCTGCGACGTTCTGGTGGATCTCGCTGTTCGCGAATCGGGTCAACGATGCGTCGCCCGCGGTGACGAGCACCTCGGCCTCGGTGGCGCCGACGCGCAGCGCGCGGCCCAGCACCTCCTCGGCGAGGGTCAGCGCGGACCCGGGATCCTCGGCGTGGACTACCACGGGGCTACCACCGGATCACCACTTGCCGACGCCCACCTGGACGTTTCGGAAGCGCGCGCCCGGCACGGCATGGCCGACCCGCGCGGTCTGGCTCGGCTCGCCCTTGCCGCAGTTCGGCGTGCC
>DASSHR010000419.1:0-3263 GCA_035692745.1 Candidatus Limnocylindrales bacterium
ATGGACAAGCTCCACGCGCTCGATCAGATCGCCTACATCCGCTTTGCCAGCGTCTACCAGAGCTTCGAGGGGATCGAGGACCTCAAGCGCGAGGTCGATTCGCTGTGGGAGCAGAAGGGCCCGAAGACGCCGCAACCCTGACGCGCCGGGTGCGACCCGGACTCACGCGAGTGCGGCGAGGTCCCGGCCGGCCGACGCGGTGAAGTCGAAGCCTGCCATCGCCGACTCGTCCCGTCGCGCCCGGTAGGTCGCGAGCGCGTCTGCCTCCGCCGTGCCGTCGCAGAGCCACGAGACGGCCGCCTCGGCGAGGAACGTCGCCTGCTTCGCGGCGTTGTCCATCCCGAGGCCGGTCCACGGGTCCTGGTGCAGGCCCGCGTCACCGACGAGCGCCCAGCCGGGTCCGACCGGCGTCCGGATGACCGCGTCCTTCGGCCCCGACCCCAGGACCCTGCTATCCGGGCGAGCGGCGATGTAGCGCTTCGCGAACCCCGGATGGGCACGGATGCGCGCGTCGTAGCTCGCCTCGGGATGTGCGCGAAACGCATCGAAGCCCGCGAGGTTGATCGAGACCGCGAGGCACGTGACGTCATCGTCGCTCGGGAAGGCGTACGCGATCTCGTCGCCGATGATCGAGAATTCCGGCCCGTCCGCGGCCTGTTGCGGCGGGGCGTAGTCGCGGAGGTAGCGAAAGTACATCGCTCGCGACGCCGGCTCGGTTCGCTCCACCGAGGCCTCGACCGCCCGAGCCACGAACGACCCGCGGCCATCCGCCCCGACGACGAGGTTTGCCGCAACCCGCGTCGGCGCGCCGTCGCGCTGCAGCACGAGGCCCACCACGCGCCCGGCACCGTCGTGCACCAGGTCGCGGACCGGCGTTCCTTCGAGCACCTCGACGCCTGCCGTCCGCCGTGCCCGCTCGACGAGCACGCGGTCCAGCCTGACGCGCCGGCACGACAGCGCGTAGCCCACGTCTCCGGGATCCTGCGGGCCGCCGACCTCCGGCTCGGCGGAGTCGGGCCCGAAGTCGTACTGGCGGGTCAGCGGCGGCGCTCCGAGGGCGAGGACCTCGTCAAGCACCCCGAGGCGGCGCAGAGCGCCCACGAGCCCCGCCCCGCGGAAGAAGTGCGTGGAGATGGTGTCGCTCGGGAAGCGCGCGGCATCGACGAGCAGGACCCGGAGACCAGCTTCGCCGAGCAGGGTCGCCGTGATCGACCCGGCGACGCGGGCGCCGACGATCGCGGCGTCGTATCTGGCGGTCACCCGACGGGCGGGGACTCGGCCACGCTGCGGGCGCAGCGCAGGATGGCGTCGATCGACAGGTCGACGTCAGCGTCGGTCGTGCTCCAGTTGGAAACGGAGATCCGCATCGCGGCCATCCCGTGCCACGTCGTGCCGCCGAGCCAGCACGTGCCATCCGCCTGCACCGCGGCGATGACGCGGCGGGTGAACGCATCGGTCGCGGCTGGATCGTCGCCGCCACCCGGCGGCGAGAAGCGCACCAGCACCTGGTTCAGCACCACGTCGTTGAGGACCGCCACGCCTGGAGCGCCGCGGAGGCCATCCGCGAACCGGCGGGCGTGCCGGCAGCCCTGCTCGATCATCTCGGCGAGGCCTGCCCGGCCGAGCGACCGGAGCGCCGCGTAGATCGCAAACCCACGGGCGCGCCGCGAGGACTCGGGGACCCAGTTGTAGTTGTCGCGCTCGCCACCCTGCGTTTCGACGTAGTAGCTGGCGCCGAGCGTCATCGCCGCGTGGTGCGCGGCCGCGTCGGCGCAGATGACGATCCCGGAGTCGTACGGCACGTTGAGCCACTTGTGGGCATCCGTGGTCCACGAATCGGCGCCCGCAAGGCCGTCGGTGAGCCCTTGGAGCTCCGGCGTGGCGGCGGCCCACAGCCCGAACGCGCCGTCGACGTGCAGCCAGGCGTTCGGCTTCTCGCGGACCGCTGCGATGATCTCGGGCAGCGGATCGAACGCGCCGGTGTTCACGTTGCCCGACTGCGCGCTGACGATGATCGCGCCGTCGAGGCCGGCGAGGGTCTCGCGCAGCGCGTCCGGGCGCATGCGTCCCTGCGCATCCGCGGCCACGCGGTGCACGCGGGCCCGCCCGAGGCCCAGCATCTGGAGTGACACGAACACCGTGACGTGGGCCTCGTCGCCGAGCACGACCTCGATCGCCGGCGCGCCGACGTAGCCGTCCTCCTCCACGTTCCAGCCGGCCCGCTGGAGCACGCGGTGGCGCGCGGCGGCGAGCGCCGTGAACGTGGCCATCGTCGCGCCCGTCACGAACCCGACGCTCGACTGGGCGGGCAGCCCGAACAGCTCGACGAGCCAACGGCCGGCGACTTCCTCGGCAACCGCCGCCGCCGGCGAGATCGCGTAGAGCGCGCCGTTCTGGTCCCATGCGCTCGTCAGCCAGTCGGCCGCCAGGGCTGCAGGGACGCCGCCGCCGATCACGAACCCGAAGTACCGCGGCCCGGCCGTTCCGAAGAGCCCCGGAGCGGCGCCCGTCGCCAGGTCCTCGATGACCAGCGCGGCATCGACCGGCGAGTCCGGCAAGGGCAGGTCGAGGTCGGCACGGAGTGCAGCGAGATCGACCGGGCGTCCCACGGGACGTGTCGGGAGGTCGGCAAGGAAGGTCGTCGCGATCTCGGTCGTGCGGCGCAGCAGGGCGTCTCGGTCGGTCATCGGCGGATCGTAGCGCTGCCGAGCGCGCGGACCCGTGCCGCACCCGCGACGCGTCCCGCGTGCGATCATCGCCGCTGCATGAGCGTGCTTGCCGACCGCGACATCAACGCCGCCATCGAGCGTGGCGAGATCGTCGTCCGCCCGTTCGATCCGCGCGACGTCCAGCCGGCGTCGGTCGACCTCCACCTCGATCGGAAGTTCCGCGTCTTCCGGAACAACCGCTACCCGTACATCGACCTGCGCCAGCCGCAGCCGGACCTCACCGAGCTGCTCGAGATCCGCGACGAGGAGCCGTTCATCCTCCATCCCGGCGAGTTCGTGCTCGGGCAGACGCTCGAGTGGGTGGAGATCCCCGACGATCTCCTCGCCCACCTCGATGGCAAGTCGTCGCTGGGCCGCGTGGGACTGCTGATCCACTCGACCGCCGGCTACGTGGATCCGGGCTGGAAGGGCACGCTGACGCTCGAGCTGTCGAACGTCGCGAACCTGCCGATCGCGCTGTATTTCGGGATGAAGATCGGCCAGATCAGCTTCGTCCGGATGTCGAGCCCGGTTGAGCATCCATACGGCAGCCCG
>DASSHR010000420.1:0-1590 GCA_035692745.1 Candidatus Limnocylindrales bacterium
ATCCACGCATCACCGCCGCGATTGCCGACCACCACGTACCCACGCTCGGTGGAGAGGACGCCGACGATCACCCCGCCGTCCTGGCCCGGCGGCACGTCGAGGCCCACCCTCGCCCAACGCTCCCCGTCGGTTGATGTCCACACAACCGGCAATGGCGCCGATGGACCGGCATCCGCCCCACCGAGCACGTAGCCGCTCGGGCCGTTCGCGAGCGTGACCGCAAGGCCCTCGCCGTTCGCCGCCACCGCGGTCGAGCTCCAGGAGCGCCCGTCGACGGAGGCGAGGATGCGGAGCTCGTAGCTCGCGGAATCCTCGCCGATGTCCGCGGCGAGGAGCCAGCCCGCGTCCGTTTGCGTCAGGCCCACGAGATGCGTGCTCGGATCGACCTCGGGCAGCGCAACGCGCTCCCAAAGGCGACCATCCGCGGAATAGCGGACCTGCTCGACGCCGGGATGGTCCTGGTCCACCGGCGGCGCGGCAACGGTCGCGACGAAACCCGAAGCGCCGGCCGCGAAGTCCATGAGGATGCCGTTGGCGGGCACCAGGCCGCGCACGGACCCGCGGTCCGTCCACGCTCGTCCGTCGGGCGTCGACCAGATGTGCCACTTCCTCGCGTCGGGTCCGCCCGTCGAGCCGACGAGCCAGAGCTCGTCGCCGACAAGCGAGCCCGCGGCCACCGTGAGGCCATCGTCGGGCGGCGCGACCTCGGCCCACTCCGTCCCATCCGTGGACTGGAGGAAGACGCTCGCTGGCCCGTCGTCGACGGCGAAGTCATCGACCAGCGCGATGAAGGAGCCGCCGACCGACCAGATCTCGCGAACGGTGGTGGTGACGGACGACAGCGGGACGTCCACCCGCCGCATGTCCCAGGGATCGGACCGCTCGGGCGTCGCGTCGATGCTGGGATCGCCGGAGCTCGGCGCTGCGCCCGCGACGGTCGGCGGCGCGTTCGACCCCACCGCGATTCCGGAGGGCGCAGCGGGGTGGCGGAGGGCAAGCGCGACGAGCCCGCCGACGATCACGAGGGCGATCAACGCGCCGGCGACCAAGCCGCGCGGTGTCGAACCGCCGTCGCTGCGGATGACCTCGAGCTCGACCAGCTCGGCTTCGCGACCCGCCGGCTCGACGGCCGGAGGTCGCTCTCGTGGTCGATCGCGGATGGGTGCTCGACGGCGGGTATCGATGGTGCAGGGCCTCGATGCGAGGAGGGCTGGCCGGCTACCGGGCGTTGAGCTCCGCGAGCAGGGCCTTGCCCACCTCGAAGAGGTCGCCGATCACGACCAGGTCGGCGAACTCCGCGATCGGCGCGTCCGGGTCCCGGTTGACGCCGATGATCGTGCCCGCGGTCTGCATCCCGACCTTGTGCTGGATCGCACCGGAGATGCCGAGCGCGAGATAGAGCTGGGGCTTCACGATCTTGCCCGTCTGGCCGATCTGCTGGGCGTACGGGATCCAGCCCGAGTCGACCGCCGCGCGCGTGGCGCCCACTGCGCCGCCCAGCGCCGCCGCGATCTCGCGAACGAGCGCGAAGCCTTCCTCGCCCCCGACCCCGCGGCCGCCGGCAACGATGATCCGCGCCTCCTCGATCGG
>DASSHR010000421.1:0-1066 GCA_035692745.1 Candidatus Limnocylindrales bacterium
TTTTCTTGTAAAGTATTAAGGCTGCCTAAAACATAAGTGACAGGAGCATAGAATGCTTAAGCCACATTTGCATAAATTACCAAAGATAATTAAATTTACGGAGACTAATTACTTAATCAAAGCTTGTGAAGGACATACTAGCTATTTGTTAATTGTTTACATGCCTTGATTTAGAATCTTTATTCCGGAAGCATAAGGTATGTCAGGTTCCTTACCAGATCCAGAGGTGGGAAAAAATTGGAATCATATTCAAAGGATGACACATTTTGATAATTAAGATTAGGTTAACTAGATTCGCTGTTGGAGAATTGTCCAAAGTCCAAATATTAAACGTTAGTGGCCAACCGTTCATGCAGATACTATGGTTCACATACTTAGATTCAAGGTTTTATTTCCTATACAGAATATATTTTAAAAGGGAACAAATCATTATGAACAATGAGACAATAAGTCACCAATTATACTTGATGAACCAAAGAGAGCTTATGGACTTGGGAGTCTTAACTTGAAATGGACCGGATACTATTGATTTGCCATGCCACAAAGAAGTATGCTTAACATACCTTGTACAATGAAAGTACACTCTTCGCAATCCAAGCACAATTACCTCCTTGAAGGTTCCAAATCTACATTTATTCAAAAGTATACATTAGTACACTATTCCAATCTTTTCGGTGCTTTTCACTACTCAAAGTCTTCCAAAAATTCTACCAAAAATTCGGCAGCATAACCCCTGTAAAATGGACTATCCCGGGGTTTCAAAGCTGCCCCTCAACAGCCAACAACATCAACACAACAACACAACAACATTACTAGCAATACTATGCCCACAAGAGACCAATTCAACTTTACAATACCAATAACTTGTTTAAATAATTCATTACTTTTCCAAAACTGAAAAACAGGGCCAGCATTGCCCATATTTCATCTTCCACATCATTAAATACTTCAACACACATGAAAAAGCCAACTAGATCACCCTAGCGTCAAACCGAATCCTAAAACGCCAACTTACACAACTTCACCTATGTTGAGCCAATTGTAAAACTGCTTAACCAGCAGGTTC
>DASSHR010000422.1:0-3462 GCA_035692745.1 Candidatus Limnocylindrales bacterium
CGGACCGAGGCGATCATCCGCTCGATGACGCCGCGGGAGCGTCGAGAGCCCAACGTGCTGACCGGCTCGCGGCGGCGCCGGATCGCCACCGGCTCGGGGACGTCGCTGACGGACGTGAACCGCCTGGTCAAGCAATTCACCGAGATGCAGCGGATGATGAAGCAGCTCGCAGGTGGTCGCGGTCGCGGGCTGCTCGGCGGCTTGCCGATGGGGAGGCGGTAGGAAGCGATGACAAACGACCCGACGCAGCAGGACGAGACGAACCCGCCGAGCGCGCTGCCGCCGGCTGCGCCTGATCCGGCCGTGCCCGATCCGGCCGCACCCGATCCGGCCGCGGTGCCACCGTCCGGCACGCCCCCGTCGGAACCGCCACGCTCCGACGCGCCGTCGGACGCGGCGACCGTCGCGGTCGCGCCCGTGGCGGCGTCCGGCGCCTCGAAGGCGCGCTGGCTCGTTGCGCTCGGCGTCGTCGCGGTCGCGGCGGCGGTCGTCGTCGGTGCCCTCCTCTTCTTCGGCAAGACCTCCGCCCCGGACGCCCTCGCCTACATCCCCGGTGACTCGGCGTTCGTGATGGAGCTCCGGATGGACCTCCCGGGCGACCAGCTCCAGAACGTCGGGAACCTGCTCGCGCATTTCCCGGGCTTCCAGGACCAGTCCACCCTGACGACCAAGATCGACGAGGCCCTCAAGCGGCTCGTTGCCGAGTCCGGCTCCGGCACGGACTACGAGAAGGACATCAAGCCGTTCATCAGCGGCCCGATGTTCGTCGGCATCCAGTCGTTCCAGGACATGGTCGAGAGCAGCGATCCGAAGAACTTCGTGGTCGTGGCGACGACGAACGGCGCTGTGTCGTGCGACACGGTGTTCGAGGGCGCGACGGGAACCAACGAGCCCTACAACGGTCTCGACGTTGCCGTGTTCAACGCTGGCCAGCAGGCGTGCGCCATCGATGGCCGGTTCTTCCTCATCGGTGACGAACCGGGCATCAAGGCAGCCATCGACGCGCACAAGGCGGGAACGGGACTCGACAAGAGCACGCGCTATGCCGACGCACGGAGCCAGCTCGGCCTCGATCGGCTCGCGACCATGTACATCGACGGCGGCAACCTGGCCCGCGCGCTGCCGACCTCCGCGACGACCGCGGCGATCGACGATCTCGAGGGGGCGTTCCCGCAGTGGATCATGGCCGGCCTCCGCGCCGAGAACGACGCGCTCGTCGTCGATGCGGTCGTGGCACCACCGAACAAGCCCGCCGCCGTGCCGTCGTTCGCAACGTTCCCGCCGGTCCATGCCATGAGCTTCACGGCGTTTGCGCCGACCGACACGCTCGTGTTCGCCGACATGCAGGGCTTCGGGGTGTCCATGCACAACGTCTTCAGCCAGCTCACCAGCGACCCGCAGTTCAGCGCGGCGCTCCAGCAGCTCGACCAGTTCGGCGGACTCGATGGCCTTCTCGGCTGGATCGACGAGGCCGGATTCGTGGTCATGAAGGACGGCGACACGCCGTCGGGCGCGATCTTCCTCGCCGCGACCGACGCCGCCGGTGCGTCGGCGAAGGTCACCGCGCTCGAGACGGTGCTGGGGCTCGGCGCGCTCGGCGGCGACTTCGATGTGTCGACGTCGACGGTCGAAGGCGTCAAGGTCACCACGATCCACATCCCCGATGCCGGCTCGCTCTCGGGCATGCCGACCGGCAGCCCGATCCCGCTCGACCTGTCGATCGCGGCGAAGGACAAGGTCGTCATCATGGCGATCGGGACCGGCGCGATGGAGAAGGTCCTCGGCGTGAAGCCGGGGGCGAGCATCAGCGATGACCCGGCGTTCACCAAGGCGCTGAGCCGGGGCCTCGCGAATCCGCAGGTTGCGATCTACGTTGCCGCCGGCGCGTCGATCGATTGGCTCGACAGTGCCGCAGCGGCGGCTGGCGGACCGGGCATCCCCGCGGACCTCAAGCCGTACCTCGATCCAGTCGAGGGCTTCATCTACACGGTCACCGGCGACGGGCTGCACGGCAGCTTCCGGATGGCGCTGACCGTCGGCAACCCATAGCAACCAGCCACCCCCACTGCAGGAGGAGCACATGGCCGTTCGAATTCGATTGACCCGCGTCGGCGCGACGAAGCAGCCGACCTACCGGATCGTGGTCGCCGATTCCCGGAGCGCGCGCGACAGCCGCTCCATCGAGACCCTCGGGCACTACGACCCGCGCAAGGACCCGGTGGAGTTCGTGGTCGACGCCGAGAAGGCGCAGGCCTGGATGGCCAAGGGCGCGCTGCCGTCCGACACGGTCGCCCGGCTCTTCCGCGCCGCCGGGGTGATGCCGGCCGAGGCGGCCGTGAAGGCCGAGCCAGCGCCGAAGGCCGCGAAGGCGAAGGCGGCGGCCAAGTGAGCGCGAAGGAGCTCGTCGAGTACGTCGCGAAGTCGCTCGTCGACGATCCCGAGGCCGTGAAGGTCACCGAGGTCGAGGATGAGGAGGGCATGGTCATCGAGCTGCACGTCGCCGAGGACGACATGGGCAAGGTGATCGGGCGCAACGGCAGTGTCGCGAAGGCGCTGCGGACGCTGCTCAAGGTGACCGCCGCCCGCGAGGGCAGCTCGGTCCAGCTCGAGATCGGGGACTGAGCCGGGCTGGCGTGCCCGGGCACCCCGGAGCAGCGGATGGCTGAGCCGGTGCGGCTCGTGGTTGCGCAGGTGCGCGGCCTGCACGGCCTCAACGGCGCCGTCCGGGTCGAGGTCCTCACGGACCGGCCGGAGGAGCGCTTCGCTGCGGGCAACGTGCTGCACGTCGAAGCCGATCCGCGGCCATTGACGATCGCGGCTGCCGAGGCCGTCGAGGACGGGCCAGGCTGGCGGCTGCGCTTCCGCGAGGTCCCGACGCGCAACGCTGCCGAGTGGCTGCGCGAGGCGTACCTCGAGATCGCCGTCGACCGCGCGACCGACCTCGACTCGGGAGCGGCGTACTGGCACGAGGTCGTCGGCGCGGTCGTTCGTGACTCCACGGGTGCCGAGCTGGGGCGCGTCGCCGACGTGTACCGGGCCGGGGAGAACGAGGTCTACGTGGTTCGCGGCGGGCCTTCGGGCGAGTTCGACCTGCCCGCGGTCCGCGACGTGATCACGTCGTTTGCCCCGGAGCGCGGCGAGATCGTCGTGGATGAGCAGGTGCTCGACCTCGGTGGAGCAGTCGTGGACGCGCCTGAGAAGACATCGGGATCTCGCGCGACGCGGCGCAGGCCCCGCTGGTCGCGCCACGGCAAGGGCGCGGCGAAGCCATCGGCCCCGGCGGATGCCCCGCCACCGTCCGAGCCGCCGGCGCCTGCCGAACCGCCACCGTCCGAGCCGCCACCGGCCACCGAACCGGAATGACCCTCGAGATCGAGGTCGTCTGCCTCTTCCCCGAGATGCTCGAGGGCCCGCTGTCGGCGAGCATCCCCGCGCGGATCCAGGCGCAGGGCCTCGCGACGA
>DASSHR010000423.1:0-1005 GCA_035692745.1 Candidatus Limnocylindrales bacterium
CAGGTTGACGTGCATGAGGCCGGGGACGAAGTCGTCCTCCTTGGCGTTCTCGTAGTAGTACCGGCCCTGCACGAGGCTGCTCGCGCAGTTGCCGACGCCCACGATCGCGACGCGGATCTTGCCGTCGCCGCGGCGGCCGGCGCCGGCCCAGATGTTCTCGGCGTGGCCGTTCTTGCCGTTGCCGTTGGTCTTGCCGTTCGATGCCATTCGGTGTGCTCCTTGCTCCTTGCTGGTTCGAATCTACGAAGCGTCGGGTGGTTGGTGGTTGGGCCCTCCTGATCGAGGGCTGGGGCGCGCCGGCTAGTCCTCCCGTGCCTGGGTTCGGACGTGGAGGATCCGCTGTATCGCGGTCACCGTCGCGAGGATGGAGATCAGGAGGAGCGTCCCTCCGAGGTACGTCGATCCGAGCACGTACCCGGCTGGGCTGAAGATGTCGCACACGGTGTCGGGGATGCAGGGGTTCACGAACGCGCCCGACGTCGACGTCAGGAAGAGACCGACGACGAGGATCGCGATGCGCACCTCGCGCGGAGCGAGGCCGATGTTGGCCATGCCCGTTGCGGGTGTGAAGCCGAGGCTCTCGGACTTGGCACGCGTGTAGCTGACCATGAAGGCCGCGCCCATGGCGGCTGCGGCGAAGACCGCGCCGTTTCCAAAGCCGGCAGACAGGCAGCCGAGCGCGATGCCCACGTACACGATCGACTCACCCGCTCGGTCGAGGGTGGAATCGAGGAAGGCGCCGAAGCGGCTCACCTTGCCGGTGGCGCGGGCGAGCGTGCCGTCGAACAGGTCGAAGACGCCGAAGACCAGGACGAGCACGCCCGCGAGCAGCCAGAGCTGGCTGCCGGCTGCCCACGCGGCGAGGCACGTCCCGAGGAAGCCGATGACCGTGAGCGCATTCGGCGTGAGGCCGAGCCGGCCGAGGAAGGTCGCGACCGGCGTCGCGATGCCGCGGACGCGCTGGCGGGCTTCGGGGGTGACGAGCGAGCCGGTCACGAGGCGGCG
>DASSHR010000424.1:0-2023 GCA_035692745.1 Candidatus Limnocylindrales bacterium
TGGCAAGCAGTTCCTGGTCGATAGCTCGACGGCGACGAGCCGCAAGCGGTGCGTTCATGGGGCAAAGGTGCCGTCGGAGAAGAAGCCCTCGGCGCGAAACTAAGCGCCCTAGCCGAGGAGCGGCGGGTGATCCTGCACGACCGCCGTATCCCCGGCAGCAAAGCGAACATCGATCACCTGGCGGTGACGCCCGGCGGCGTCTACGTCATCGACGCCAAGCACTACTCCGGACGCCTTCAACAGCGCGACCTCGGCCGCTGGTTCAAGACCGACCTTCGTCTCTACGTCGGCCGTCGCGACTGCACAAAGCTCCTACACGGCTCCGAAGACCAAGCCCAAGTCGTGTGCCGCTCCTCCGCCACGCAGCAACCGCGCGGCCATCCTGCGCGTCGAACCACGCGTACCGCCTGTCACGACGCGTGGTCGCGCCGTCGACGTCACGGCCGCCGTCACAGGGAGTTCTCGCTGTGACACCGTCGGGACGAGGTTCGGGAGGATGTCACGCGCGCCGTGGATTTTCGGTGGCGGTCCGGTGATCGATTCTCTCACGTCGTGACGAGCACCTCCTGGATGGGGCGATGGTTGAGTTCGCGTTCGACGGCGAGCGCGAGCTTGGCGAGGTCGCGGTAGCCGAGCACGCGTCGAAACTGCGCTTCGGCTTCGAGCATGCCGGCGGCGGTCCAGCGCAGGCACATGTCGCCCGACTGCCAGCGCTTCACGTTGCGGCTGGTGCGGCGGACGATCTCGATCATCGACTCGCACGGGTTCGTCGACTGCAGTGTCTGCTTGAGCGAGCCGCGCACGCCGAGCCGGGTGACGGTCAGGGTCTCCGCGATCCCTTCCCGCAGCGAGGCGGCGGCGCCGGGATGCGAGTGCTCGAGCTCGCCGGCGAGCGCGTGCAGCTCGGCGAGCGCCCGTTCGTGGTCGTCGCGCGCCCAGGCGCGGCGCAGCCGCTGCTTGACCGCCGGCCGGTCGCGCTCAGGGAGATGATCGAGCACGTTCCGTTCCTTGTGTCGGATACAGCGCTGCACCGGCACCGGGCCGAGCACCTCGTCGATCGCCTTCCTGAGCGCCTTGGCGCCGTCGATCACGCAGAGCACGCCCTGGCCGAGGTCGAGGCCGCGCGCGACCAGGTTCGAAAGCAGCGCCTTGGCGACGGTCGCGTTCTCGGTCGAGCCGTCCCAGAGCCCGAGCGGCAGCTTCACGCCGTCGGTGCTGATTCCGAGCGCGACCACGCAGCAGCGGCCCTTCAGCTCGATCCCATCCAGCATCAGCACCGCCAGGCGCAGGTCGTCGAGGCGGCGACTCATCAGCGCGAGCAGGTTCTCGCGGCTGCGCGAGACGAACTCGCGCGAAACCGACGAGCGCGAGGTCGACCGCGCGTACGCCTCGACCTCCGTGCCGACCGGCTCGCGCGTCCGCTCGAAGCGACGCGTCGAGACACCGGCAAGAAGCTGCTCGAGCACGTGCCGGCTGAACGGGTCGCGGTCAGCGAAGTGCTCGTAGGTGCGCAACGCGACCTCGCCGCTCCCGTCGACGGCGCGGACCCGTGGCCGCTCGACCTGGACGCGGCGACCGCCGAGCGTCACCTCGCCCGACTCGTGCCCGTGACGCACCGCGCTGCGTTCCGGGTTGTGCCTGCCCTTCGGGCCGACCACGTCATCGACCTCTTCCTCCATCAGCTCAGCGAGCACGCCGAGCCCAACGCCGACGCTCAAGGCAAGCAGCCCTTCCTTCGCCGAGCTCACCAGCTCTCCAAGCGCCTCCTGCACGCGCGGCGGCAATCCCAGCTCCTGCGCGCCGACCTGCTCCCGCGTTACGGTCTTCATGGCGGATCCTCCTGTCCTCGCTTGACGACTTCTGCACTCGCCACGGTCGCTTCGCGACCGGACGAGGCGGGAGGACCGCCACCTCAAGTTCTACGAGCTACGGGACAACCTCGAGGACGAAGCCGTCCACGCCACCGGCCAATGCGATGAGGTGGCGAAACATGAGCGCCGCGCGTAGCCAGTGCCGAAGCCGA
>DASSHR010000425.1:0-1358 GCA_035692745.1 Candidatus Limnocylindrales bacterium
GGTCGTCGCGCAAGGCGGCTGCGAGCACGCACCGCGAGCGCACCGGAGGGTGCGTGAGCGGGCGCGCACAGCGGCCAACGCCGCGAGACGGCCGGATCAGCGCGGCGCTCATCCCATGCCCCACGTCGGTGGCGTCTCGCCCGGCCAGTCCTCGGCGAACACCCACTTCATCGCCGTTTCCGGCGTGGGGTCGGGGGCGTTCTCGGCGTAGTCCGTGGCGGCGTCGATGTCCGCCTTGACCTCGGCGCTGATCTGGGCGTCGAGCTCGTCCGTGAGCACGCCCGCGTCCTGGAGCTGCTTGCGGAAGAGCGGCAGCGGATCCTGCTCCTTGAGCCCGGTGAGCTCCTCGGCGGAGCGGTACTTGGTCTGCTGGTCGTCGGACGAGTGGGCGGTCAGGCGGATGACCTTCGCCTCGATCAGCGTCGGGCCGTCACCGCGCCGGGCGCGATCGACCGCCTCCTTCGCCGCCACGTAGCAGCCGAGCACGTCCGCGCCATCGACGATGACGCCCGGGATACCGTAGCCCGACGCGCGATCCGCGACGTTCGGGGTCGCCAGTTGGCGCTCCACCGGCACCGAGATCGCGTAGCCGTTGTTTTCGACGACGAGGATGAACGGCAGTTTGTGGATGGCCGCGAAGTTCAGGCCCTCGTGGACGTCGCCCTGGTTGCTGCTCCCCTCGCCCATCGAGGTCATCGCGACCTGGCCCGTCTTGCGGATCTTCGCCGCGAGCGCGATCCCCACGGCGTGGAGCATCTGCGTCGCCACGGGCGACGACAGCGAGACGAGGTTGTTCTCGACGTTGCCGTAGTGGCCGGGCATCTGGCGCCCGCCCGACGACGGGTCGATCGACTTCGCGTACTGCGCCGTGAGGATGTCGCGGGCACCCATGCCGCAGGCGAGGCAGGTCGCGATGGAGCGGTAGAACGGCGCGAACCAGTCGAACTGCTTCTTGAGGGGCCACGCGATCGCCGCCTGCGCACCCTCGTGGCCCTGACCGCTGATCACGAACGGGATCCGGCCGGCGCGGTTGAGGACCCACATCCGCTCGTCGACCGCGCGCGCGGTCGCGATCACGCGGTACATGCCGATGAGGTCGTCGTCGGTCAGCCCGACGGACTTCGCGAGGTCGGACACGCCGCCAGCGCCCGCCTTGGTCGCGGCCACTAGAAGTTGATGCTCCGGCCGTCTACCGCCATCGCCGCCTCGCCGATGATCTCGGCGAGCGTCGGGTGGGCGTGCGTCGCGCCGCCGATCTCCCACGGCGTGGCGTCGAGGCTGAACGCGAGCGTCGCCTCCGAGATGAGGTCCGTCGCGTGCGGGCCGATGACGTGGACGCCGAGCGTGTCGCCCGTCTC
>DASSHR010000426.1:0-2157 GCA_035692745.1 Candidatus Limnocylindrales bacterium
AGACCAGGAGGGAACGTGTTCGTCGCGAGCGCTTTCGCGACGCGACGTGCATCTGCCGATTCGTCAAGATCGGCTCCCCAGACCACGATTTGATCGAAGGGATCGCCGATTCGATAGCCATCCAGCTCGATTCCCTTTGCCGCCAACTCGGTGCCGAACTGGCCAGCAATCGTCCGCAGTTCGTCTAAGGAATACATCACGGAGATCACGGTCACGACGATTCCGCGCGCCTTTGCGTCGTTGACGATCGCCTGCGCTTCCGGCCCGAACTCCCCCGACCAATACACGAGCACGCCGTTGACGTTCAGATCGGGATCGAGCCCACCAACCTGAAAGCCGGGCTCCTGGGACAACGCATCGAACACCGGAAGAAGGAGGCGCTCCCTGGCGAGCTCCTGTTCAGATATGGTTGGCTGCGGGACCTCCGAGTGAGCGATCGCCGGCGACGACGATGGCACCAAGGCCGGCGATTCGCCGCCGTGCACCGCGACGGTGGTCGGGTCGATGGGCGCGTTGACGCGGATCCAGACCGTCCGCCCGATGCCAACGAGCCGGCACCCCGACGTTCTGGCGCGCGCTCGCATGTCCAGCGCGAGCCCGATGTCCGTCCGCGTCAGGGCGAAGTCAATCCGGTCGGTGCACGCCCCTCCGATCCAGACCACCGCGAACGCCGACTTGTCGGCACCGCCATAGATGTGCGGGGCGGAATCGAACTGAACGCCGTTTGGTCCGCCCGGCAGGAGATTCGGCAGGTCGGGCGCGAACCCGATCGCGAGGCCAGTCTTGTCGACAAGGACGACCTCGACCGGATGCGAACCGTCGGGGTTTGCCAGTGTCATCGTGAATTCCTTGTCACCGTCGGAACCAGCTGGACTCGGCGACGGCCCTCCAATCGACGAAAGCGCGAGCCCTGCGACGGCGATCGCGACGACCACTGCCATGACAGAGACGGCCGAACGCACGCCCAGGGTGCGTACTATCGCGCTGCGAGGGACGGGCATTGCGTGCACAGCCCCGAGCGACGGGGCCTGATAGGTCGGCTCGTCTGCGGGTCGAACCCGGAGCAGAGCCTCGATGCGATCGTCGTTCATCGGTCGATTTCCACGAGTCGATCGCGCAGGGTCGCGATCGCACGAGTCGAGTTGCTCCGGGCGGATCCGGCGTCGATGCCGAGGACCTCGCCGATCGTCTCGAACGTCATGTCCGCCCGATAGCGCAGGTACAGCACCGCCCGCTGCCGCGGCGGCAGGCGGTCGACCTCGGCCCACACCGCCAGAAGGTCATCGACGGACGGGCGTGGCGCGGGGCCACCGGGTCCGCCGCGATGCACGAACGCATCGAACCGACGCCGCAGGCGATGCCGGTCCATCGAGAGTCGGTAGGCGGTCCGGTATACCCACGCTGCCGGCTGCTCGATCGCCTCGCCGCGCGACAGCACCCGCCAAAGTCGGAGTAGCGATTCCTGAACGACGTCCTCGGCCTCATCGTCGTGGAGCCCCAGCCGGCGGCAGAACCCGAACAGCGCCTGTCCGTTCTCGCGCTGCACCGTCTCGACGACGTCCCGCCCAGCTTGCTCAAACGCCATCTGGCCGCCTGCTACTCGAACGAGGGTCAACGCTGTCACATGGCCATGACGCGTTCGACGCCCGAAACGCTGCACCGTCGATGTCGGTCAAGTGCTCGATTCGAGCTCCCGCGCGGCAGTCGGGTAGGCCCGCCGCCGAAGTGCTCGGCCGAGAGCCAGCCCGAGTCCGGCGCCGATGGTGTTGGTGATGACGTCCGTGATGTCGCCCGATCGCCGAAGCACGTAGGCCTGCGCGACCTCGATCGCGATCATCAGGCATGCGATCCCAACGGTCCATTCGAGCAGCGCCGGCCGCTCGAACCGGAACCCGATGAGCAGGCCGAGCGGCACGAAGACCGCCACGTTCGCAACGACGTCGAACATCGAATTCCGCAGGTCGACCCCACCGAGATCCAGGCCTCGGAGGAAATAGTTGAACGGGACAAGGTTGAGCGTGTCGGTGGACGTCGGCGCGGACGGCGACATGGTGCCGACGAGCAGGAACACGACCCACATCACGATGCCCGCGTCGAGCAGGCTGTACGCGACGGCGCCGCGCTCGCTCCGAGCTGATCGCCACGCCGCCAGCCCGA
>DASSHR010000427.1:0-1654 GCA_035692745.1 Candidatus Limnocylindrales bacterium
GGGAGCTCGATCACGATCGGCAAGCTGTCGGGCCGCAAGGGGCTGGCGAATCGCCTCACCTCGCTCGGCTTCGAGCTCGAGGGCGAGGCGCTCGACACGGTGTATCGCCAGGCGATGGCCCTCGCCGACGAGAAGAAGGACGTCACCGACGACGACCTCGTCGCACTCGTCGAACAGCGCGTCGCGGAAGTGCCGCAGGCGGTGCGGCTTCTCGGATGGAACGTGACGTCGTCCCACGGTGGCAAGGCAACCGGCATGGTCTCGCTGGAGGTCGGCAACGAGGAGCAGGCGAAAGCTGCGATCGGGAACGGCCCGGTTGATGCGCTGTTCGAGGCCGTCGACGCAGCGCTCCAGCCGGTCTTCGGCTGGCATCCGAAGCTCGAGGCGTACGAGATCAAGGCGGTGTCCGGTGGCGAGGACGCGCAGGGACGCGTGCTCGTCCGGTGCCGCCGTTCCACCGATGACGGGCCGGGCGCGCTGGTGGTGAGCGGCCACGGGTTGAGCACGAACATCATCGAGGCCTCGATCGAGGCGTACCTCGTCGCGGTCAACAAGCTCCACGGTGCGACCAGTGGCGCAGCCTCCGCGTTCGTCGGCGCGCGGACGGTCGAGCTCTCCTGACGATGGCGACGACGTACCGGCTCGCCGCGATCCCCGGCGACGGCGTCGGGCCGGAGGTCATCGCCGCTGCCCGTTCGGTCGTCGATGCGGTCGGCTCGCGCGACGGCTTCGCGGTCGACTGGCTCGAGGTCACGGCCGGCGGCGCGGGCATCGATGCGTACGGGATCGCGATGCGCGAGGAGGATCTCGCGGCGGTCGGGGGCTGCGACGCGATCCTGCTCGGCGCCGTGGGCGGGCCTCGCTGGGACGATCCCGACGCCATGGTCCGCCCCGAGCAGGCGCTGTTCGCGCTCCGCGGCGGCCTGGAGCTGTTCGCGAACCTGCGGCCCGTCTCCTGCCTGCCCGCCCTCGTCCCGTCGTCGCCGGTTCGGTCGGAGCTACTGGATGGCGTGGACCTGCTGATCGTGCGTGAGCTCACCTCGGGGCTCTATTTCGGCCGGCCGTCGGAGCAGCGCGACACGCCGAACGGCCGCGTGGCCATCGACACGCTCCTGTACACGGAGCAGGAGATCCGGCGCGTGGTGCGGCTCGCGTTCGAGCTGGCGCGCGGGCGGCGCGGGCGCCTGACGAGCGTCGACAAGGCGAACGTCCTCGCGACGTCGCGACTCTGGCGCAAGGTCGTCGAGGAGACGCGGGACGAGTTCGCCGACGTCGAGGTCGGCCATCAGCTCGTCGATTCCTGCGCGATGCTGCTCGTGCGCCGGCCGGCCCAGTTCGACGTGCTGGTCACGGAGAACCTGTTCGGCGACATCCTCTCGGACGAGGCGTCGGTGCTTGCCGGCTCGCTCGGGATGCTCCCCTCGGCGTCGCTGGGCGATCGACGGACGGCGCATGGCCGCTTCGGCCTCTACGAGCCCATCCACGGCTCCGCGCCGGACATCGCCGGTCGCGACCTCGCGAATCCGCTCGGGACGATCCTGTCGGCGGCGATGCTGCTGCGCTGGTCGCTTGGGTTGGGCGAGGCGGCATCGGCCGTCGAGCACGCGGTCGAAGCTGCGATCGCCGGCGGCTTCCGGACGAATGACCTCCTGCC
>DASSHR010000428.1:0-1638 GCA_035692745.1 Candidatus Limnocylindrales bacterium
CGGCTCGGGGAGCTTCGAATGCGAAGTCGAAAGCAGCGGCACGCCCGAACCGTGCGAAGAAGAATACGTAGAAGGGACCGAAGTCAAGGTCATCCCGGTCCCCGACAGCGGCTCTGAATTCGTCGAATTCACCACCGAAAACGGCGGCGAATGCACGGGGGCGACCTGCGAATTCAAGATGGAAGAAGAACACACCGCGAACGCCGAGCTCAGCCTCGAAACGTTCGAACTGACGGTCAACGAAAGCGGCCCCGGCGCCCTCGGGGTCGAATGCGACGGCGGCCCCTGCGCCTCGCTCGCCGAAATCCCCTTCGGGACCTCGGTCACGGTCACCGCGGAACCCGACCTGGGCGCCGAAACGACCGTCTTCGAAGGGACGGGCTCGGCCGCGGGCTGCGAAGCCGAAGGCTCGCCCTGCGAATTCACGATGGAAGAACCGAGCTCGGCGACCGCTGAATTCGAATTCGAAGAAGAGCCGTTGACGATCGAAGAACCGGGCACCGGAACCGGAACCGTGGAATGCAACGGCGGCTCCTGCGCGGGCCCCTGGCTCTACGGCGAAACGATCGAAGTCACCGCGACCCCGACCGGCGGCTCGACCCTCGGCCCGCTCGGCGGCACGGGCTCGGCGATCTCCTGCACGGCCTCGCCGTGCAGCTTCGAAATCAAGCAAGCCAGCACCGTCTCGGTCCCCTTCAACCCGCCCGGCGCGGCGACGCTCACGGTGGCCAAGGGCGGCAACGGCGCGGGCACGGTCGAAAGCATCACCGGCGGGATCGACTGCGGCCCGACCTGCTCGGGCTCCTTCCTCGCCGGCGAAACGGTCATCCTCAAGGAGGCCCCCGCCTCCCCGGGCTCGATCTTCCTCGCCTGGAGCGCCAACTGCACGCCGATAAGCCTCACCGAATGCGAAGTCGAAGTGAAATCCGGCGGCAGCCTCGTGACCGCGACGTTCGCCGCCGTCCCGGTGCTGACCGCATTCGACGGTGAACACGAACCGCTCGGCGAACCGTGCGGGGGCAACGGCGGCACGAAGATCGAATACGCCGGCTCCACCCAGTACGTCTGCAACGGCCTGATCGGCGAAGACGGCGAATCGGGCAAGGGGGTCGAAGTCATCGGCTCCGCGCCCGGCTGCCCCGAAGGCGGGATCACCGTCCAGGTCGAAGGCAACTCCTCGACGGCGAAGGAAATCTGCAACGGCGAAAAGGGCGAAGACGGCGGAGACGGGGAACCCGGCGAACGGGGAGAAATCGGCTTCCCCGGCCCCGAAGGACCCTCCGGCTCGACCGGACCCCAGGGCCCCGCAGGCTCGAACGGATCAAATGGCGCCCAAGGAGCGCAGGGCGCCCAGGGGCCCCAGGGCCCGCGGGGTGAGCAGGGACCGGCCGGCAAGGTCAGCGTCACCTGCAAGGTCACCGACGCCCAGAAGGTGATCTGCAAGGTCCGCCAGTCGAAGGCCAGCAAGCGCCACAACCGCCGCCACCGCCTGCGCTGGCGCCTGACGGCGGGCGGTCACGCCCAAAGCCACGGCAACACCGGCGTGGCGAGGCTCAACCGGGTGCTCAGCCGGCTGAAGCCCGGCCGCTACGTGCTGCACCTCAACGGCCAACGGGCCGTGGTCCTGATCCCCGCAGA
>DASSHR010000429.1:0-1298 GCA_035692745.1 Candidatus Limnocylindrales bacterium
CCCGACGACCGCGGCATGGACGAGCCGAACGTCGACGCTCTGGAGGCCGGTCTCCCAGGTCACGGACCGCTCCGCCTCGCGCATCGACTGGCGCTGGACGCCTTCGATCAGCTTGCCGAGCTCCGCTTCGGTGATCGGGACGTCCGCGCGGGCGCGCTGTTGGTCGACGACCGTGGTGAACCCCTTCACGAGCTCGCCGGCGATCCCGATGACGACCTGCTCGGGCCGGTAGCCGGCCATCTCCTCGGCTTCCTGGAGCGCGACCGCGCAGTTGTCGACGACGGCCGAGATGTCGGCCACGGTGCCCGACTGCATGTGGGCCAGGCCCTGCCGCTTCTTGCCGACCCCCTGGACGACCGCCTTGCCATCGCGGATCTCGAACACGAGCGCCTTCGCGAACTCCGTCCCGACGTCCAGCGCCGTGCAGGCCGTCAGCTGCTCGGGCGGCGAATCACGCGTCCAGAGGCGCCGGATGCCGGTCATCGCGCTCGTCATTGGCCGGATCCCGCATACGTGACGAGCGAGACGCCGAGCCAGGTGAGGAAGATCGTCGACGAGATGAGCAGGGCGATCCCGCCCACCACCGAAAGCGGGTGGCGCTCGTTCCCCCGCCAGAAGCCGTAGCCGAGCGCGCCGTAGCCGACCCCGGCAACCACGGCGAGGGTTGCGAACGGTCCCGGCATCCCGGCCATCGCACCCGTGATCCCGATGAGCACATACCAGAAGCCGACGACGGCGCCGGCGCCGAGCGTCCACGGGAGCAGCTGCTCATACGTCCGGACGCGAGCGAGGAGCAGGCCCTGTGCCGTCGCGGCGCCGATCATGCCCGAAACGCCCACCGCGGCGACGAACACCGCCACGAGGGGCGCCAGGTACGGCTCGGTCCAGGTCGCGAAGAACGCGACGACCGGGATGGTCGCCAGCATCATCACGATCGAGGCGAGGTCGTTGAGCGGACCCCACGCGCCGCCCCGCGCGAAAAACAGCCCGAGGAGCACCGCGCCGAGCACGGTCGCGGCCGCAGCCACGAGCGCCGACGGTCCCGCCAGCGCCGCGAGCCCGGTCAGTGGCAGCTCGAGGATCACGTCCGGTTCGCCGCCACCAGGTCCCTGATCGCGGCCAGTGCGTCCGGCACGCCCTCGCGTCGCGTGCCTCGGCCCTGGGCCATCTCCGGCCGCCCGCCACCCTTGCCATCGATCCTCGCGACGGCGACCTTCACGAGCTCGCCGGCCGAGATCCCCTTGCCGACCGCGGTCTCGTCCGCGGTGACGAACACCTGCGGCTCGTCGGCGTCAAGC
>DASSHR010000430.1:0-1255 GCA_035692745.1 Candidatus Limnocylindrales bacterium
TTTATCCAGCGGCAACTGGAGTCTGGCGGTTGAACTCCTCGGTTTGATCGGCGGCAAGGGGCCAAGGCGCGGAGCCCGCCGTAAGCGCAGCGGCTTGGCCCCGTTGCATCAAGAACTGCTCGGTGTAGGCAGCCGGTGTCAGCCAGCCGATGCGCGAATGGGGGCGCACGGTGTTGTAGTCGCGGCGCCATTCCTCGAGCGCAGCCCGGGCCTGGGCGAGCGAGGTGAACAGCGTCTCGTTCAAGAACTCGTCGCGCAGCCGGCCGTTGAAGCTCTCGATGAAGGCGTTCTGCACCGGCTTGCCCGGGGCGATGTAGTGCCAGTCGATGCCGGTCTCGGCGGTCCAGGCCAGGATGGTGTTGCTGGTCAGCTCCGTGCCGTTGTCGCTGCCGATCGCCTTGGGTTTGCCGTGCACGGCGATCAGCCGGTCGAGCTCGCGGGCCACCCGCCTGCCCGACAGCGAGAAGTCGGCCACGGCAAGCAGGCAGCGCCGGGTACAGACGTCGTAGATCGCCAGGATGCGGAACCGTCGCCCGCTCACGAGCTGGTCGGAGACGAAGTCGAGCGCCCACAGCTCGTTCGGGCGCGTGGGCACCGGCATCGGCGTCCTGCTGCCCAAGGCCCGTTTGCGGCCGCCGCGCTTGCGCACCATCAGCCGTTCCTCGCGATAGAGGCGGAACAGGCGTTTGTGGTTCACCACGAAGCCCTCCCGGCGCAGGAAGATCAGCAGGCGGCGGTAGCCGAAGCGACGGCGCTCCCGGGCCAGCGCCACCAGCCGCTCGCGCAGCTTCGGATCGGCGCGCCGGCGACTGCGGTAGCGCACCGTCATGCGCTGGCAGCCGATCACCCGGCACGCCCGCCGCTCGCTCATCTCATGAACGCTCCTGAGATGAGCCACGGCCTCCCGCCTGGCAGCGGGCGTCACCATTTTTTTGTCAGCAGATCCTTCAGCGCCGCGTTGTCCAGGTGCGCCTCGGCCAGAAGCTTCTTCAGCCTGCCGTTCTCGCTCTCCAGCGTCCGCAACCGCCTGGCCTCCGACACCTCCAACCCGCCGAACCGGCTCTTCCAGCTGTAGAACGTCGCCTCGCTGATCCCGTGCTTGCGGCAAAGGTCGGCCGTCTTGGCCCCGGCCTCGTGCTCTTTCAGCACGCCGATGATCTGCTCTTCGCTGAACCTTGATCGCTTCATCGTCTGGTCCTTCCCCAAAAGGGCCAGACTCCACTTCAACCCGGATTAATCGCCGGGGGCAACGTCA
>DASSHR010000431.1:0-5023 GCA_035692745.1 Candidatus Limnocylindrales bacterium
CAACGTGGGCGGCCTGCCTGCGGACCTGCGGTTCAAGCTCATCGAGCCGCTTCGCTACCTGTTCAAGGACGAGGTCCGCGCGGTCGGCCTGGAGCTGGGCCTGCCCGAGCAGATGGTCCAGCGCCAGCCGTTCCCGGGGCCGGGCCTCGCGATCCGGATCATCGGCGAGGTCACCGCGGAGCGCCTCGACACCCTGCGCGACGCCGATTGGATCGTCATCGACGAGATCAAGGCCGCGGGCCTGTACCGACACGTCTGGCAGTCGTTCGCGATCCTCACCCCGGTGCGGTCCGTGGGCGTGATGGGGGATGGTCGGACGTACGCGAACGTGGTAGCAATTCGGGCGGTGACCTCCGAGGACGGCATGACCGCCGATTGGGCGAAGCTCCCGTACGAGGTCCTGGGCAAGATCAGCAGCCGAATCGTGAACGAGGTCCCCGGCGTCAACCGGGTGGTCTACGACATCTCCTCGAAGCCGCCGGCAACCATCGAATGGGAGTGAGGGCGTGACTGCCGAAACCGAGACCTGTCCGTGGTGCTCCGCGTCGGTGCCGGTGGCGGCAGCGACCTGCCCCAGCTGCGGCGCGGCGCTGCGCGACGCGGCCGACGGCGACATTGCCGGCGTGACCCAGCTGGATCCCGCGGCCATGCTCCGGACGAAGCGGATCAAGGCCCGCGGGCTCGCTGCGTGGCTGGTCGGTGAGCGCGAGGTGGAGGAGCCGTCGGTCGGCAAGGTCGAGCCGCCGTCCGATGCCGTGCGCAAGGAGATGCGCCGCCTCGAGATCGCCGCGCTCGAAGCGGAGCTCGACGCCAAGGTCGCCGCCGCCGAGGCGAACCGTGAGCTCGGGATCGATGCCGAGGCGCCGGCGACCCCCGAGGACGTCGATGCGGCCGGGAAGCCGACCGCCACCGCCGAATCGAGCGCTGCCGCCGCGCCCGACCCGCAAGCTGCGCCCGACACGGAGCAGCCCGCCTGAACGACCGGCTGCCGGCGCCCGGCCCCTCCTATCTCAAGGAGCAGGAGGTCCGCGTCCGCGAGCGCGTCCTGCACGTCGGCATGAGCCGGCCATCGACCATGGATGCATGGTGGGCCGCGGTGCTGTGGGTCGCCGATCAGGACCAGCTGGTGCCGTTCGTCGAGCTCGCGCCGGCTGCGGGACCGCCGCCCGAGCCGCCCCTCGCGCGGCTCGGCCCATCGCTGGCCGGCGGCCTGTCCGGCATGATCCTCGAGGACGCCGGCCGCCTCCAGATCCGCCTCGGCCTCGCGATCCCGCCCGTGGATGCGGACCGACCGTGGCGCGTTCCGGCGGTGGTCCGCGCGACGTTCCGCTGGGAGCCGGCGCGTGCCGCGGCGATGCGCGAGAACGCGCTGGCCCAGGAGGTCCTCACGGCCTTCCGGCGCGCGATCGAGGGCCTCGCCCGCCCCTGACGACGCGGGCCGCGCCGATCGCGCGCCGGGCATCCGTGGCTATGCTCGGGATCGTGCGCGCCAGCTGGCCCGGTTCGATGCAGTCCGCTCTGGCCGCGACGCTGACGACGCCCGAATGGTGGGCGATGGCCCTCGCGGCCTTTCTCGTGCGCGGCGGCATCTTCCTCATCCTGGTGCCGATCATCGCCCTGCCGACCCCGGCCGCGCTCATCACCGACCTGAGCCCGGTGGTCGAGCGGGTCGTGCTGGGAACCCCGACCCTGGCCGGCGCCATCGTCGGCGCCGCGTCCATCAGCCTCGTCGTCCTGGTGGCTGCGTGGGCCGGCGTCGTCGGCGCCTGGATCGACGCGGCGCTGACACGCGAGGCGGCATCCTCGGATGAGCTCGACCTCGCGTGGTCGCCCGGCGGGCTGTCGTCGTGGCGGGCGTTCGGGATCCGGATCACGGCCCACATCCCGACCCTGCTGGCGATCGGCTATGCGATCGTGCGCATCGCGACGATCTCGTACACCGAGCTCACCGCGCCGGACGAGCCGGGCGTCCCCGTCGTCGAGCGTGTCCTCGGCCAGGTGCCCGATGCATTGGCGCTCGTCGTGATCGCGTGGCTGCTGGGCGAGGCCGTCGGCGCGCTCGCCGTGCGGCGGGTCAGCGCCGGCATGTCCGAGACTGCGGCCCTCCTCGTCTCGGTCCGGCAGCTGCTGTCCCCGCGCGGCCTGGCCACCCTCGTCGCCACGACCATCGTGCTGCTTGCGGTGGCCCTGCCGTTCGCCCTGGCGGCGCAGCGGGCGTGGGAGCACGTCCGCGGCTATCTCCTCTTCGGCGTCGACGCCATGCAGCTGACCGCCGCCATCGTGGTGCTCGTCGCAACGTGGGTCCTCGGGCTCGCGATCGTCGGTGCGGCGCTCGCGTGGCGCGCCACGGCCTGGACGGCGGAGGTCACCACCCGGTAGGACGATCTGCTGCGCCGCCGTCCGTCACGCAACCGTTGCGCGAGGCGTCGTTGTGCGCGGTCGGGGCCTCGGATGCCCCGTGGTACAGTGCCCGCCGGCCGCCCAGCACCACGCTGGCGCCCGCACCTGACGGAGGCCACGGCTCGCCGGAATGGAAGACATCTTCAACACGATCGGCGCAGCCATCGGCTCGGTGTTCGACAACCCCGTCATCAAGCTCGGCATCCAGCTCGGGGTCATCTACTGGATCATCCTCTGGCTCGCCGCAGCCTACTGGGCGTTCCGGGACATGCAGTCCCGCTCGGACAACCCGCTGGCGCCGTACCTCGCCGCCGGGTTCGTCATCCTGTTCACCCCGCTCCTCTTCCCGCTTGCGGTGTTCACGTACCGCGTGATCCGGCCGCAGGAGAAGATCGGCGAGGTCTACGAGCGCAACCTGGCCGAGGAGGCGATGCTCGCCGAGATCGAGGCGATCCCGCATTGCCCCACCTGCGACCGCCGCGTCGAGGCCGCCTGGATCATCTGCCCCACCTGCCGCACGCGGCTCAATCGGGTCTGCCCGAACTGCACGCGCCTGGTCGGCCTCGATTGGACCCTGTGCGCGTGGTGCGGTCGAGAGTTCGAGCGCCACGACCAGCTCGCTGCCAGCACCGCGGCGCCGGTCGTCAGCCTGCCCGTCCGCGAGGCGCTGCCGTCGGGTGAGCTCGAGACCGTGAACGAGCGCATCCGGGCCTCGGTTCGCGGCACGCGTCGAACGTCCGATCAAGTCGCGGAGCGTTGACCGACCCCTCCCGGCCTGACGGCCCGGCACGGTCGGGCGACATCGCGGATTCCGAGACCCCCGACCCGCCCGAGGCGTCGGCGCCGCGCGCCCTCGGGCTGGCCGCGTTCACGATGGAGGGCCGGCGCGCGCCCGCGCTCTTCGTCGTCGGCTGGCTCGCAACCCTCATCGGCGTCGGCTTCGTCGGTCTCCGCTTCCTCGGTCTCGAGGGCCTCGCCGGCGAGGTGATCGCGGTCATCGGGACTGGGCTTGCCGCCCTCGGGCTGGTCCTGCTCGCCGGCTCCCAGTCCGTCGAGCGTCGTGCCGCGGGCATGGCGTATGCAGGCCCATCGCCGGTCCTGGTCATGTTCGCCGCGCTCGCGGGCATCCCGTTCGTCGCATCGCTGATCGGGCTCCCGCTCGTTGTGCTGAACGTCCACATCCCGCTGTCCATCGGCAACCTCATCCTCGAGCTCGTGAAGCTCGGCGTCTTCGTCGGCGTGATCCGGATCGCGGTCATCGGCAGCGATGCGATGCGCTGGTCCGACATGGGCCTCCGCGCGGATCGCGGGGAGATCCTCCGTGGGCTCGCCACTGGGGCCGTGTTCGCGGGCCCGGTGATCCTCGTGACGGGGGCCGTCCTGTACGTGGTCGTGCTGCTCGCCAATGGGCTCACGCCGCCGAGCCCGCTCCCGCCGTCACGCGACGCGCTCGGGCTCATCTCGAATCTCGCCATCGCGGCGGTCCTCGCCCCGTTCTCCGAGGAGCTGCTGTTCCGAGGCTTCGCCCTGACGGCGTGGCGCCGCAGCGTCGGCGTTCAAGCGGCGATCCTGCGATCCGCCCTGGTGTTCGTCCTCGCCCACGTCCTGGGCGTCGGCGGCGACTCGTTCGGGCAGGCGGCCACGCTCGCACTCATCGCCGGCGTCGGCCGGATCCCTGTCGCCCTGGCGCTCGGCTGGCTGTTCGCGCGAACGGATTCCGTGTGGGCCTCCATCGGCCTGCACGCGACGTACAACGCCGTCCTCGTCCTGCTCGCAGCCGGGGTGTAACCAGCGGGCTCCAGGGGTGAGCCGCAGGTAAGGCCGGGATGACCGGCTGGTGAGCGTCGCCGCGTAGCCTCCATCGTGTCCTCGGGTCCGGATGGCGGGGGGAATCGGCGGGCTCCCGTCGCCCGGGCTCGAGGGCGCCGAATCGTTCGCGGCGGCCGCGTCGCCGCGCTGCGAGAGACAACGCAGCTTCGGCGTGTCGTCCATGACCGGCCGCCGCGACGAGAGGCTCATTCCATGCGCGTCCGCGAACAGCTCATCCCGTTTCCCTCGGGCCACGTCCTGCGCGAGCTGCCACCGGACGAGCGGCCGCGCGAGCGGCTCCAGCTGCGGGGCGCCGCGGGCCTCACGGCGGCCGAGCTCATCGGCCTCCTGTGGGGCTCCGGCACGGCAGGCCGGTCGGCCGTGGACGTCGCCACCGACGCGATCGCCCGGTTCGACGGGATCTCGGGCCTCGCTCGGGCGAGCGGCCCCGAGCTCGAGGCCGTGCCCGGGATCGGGGTGGCACGGGCCGCGCAGCTCCAGGCGGCGTTCGAGCTGGGACGCCGCCTCCTTGCGGACTGGCCGGCGGGCCGCTGGTCGATCCGCTCGCCCCGTGACGTCGCGGACCGGCTCGTGCTCCAGATGGGCCGCCTCGAGCGCGAGGAGCTGCGCGTCGTGATCCTGAACACGAAGAATGCCGTGCTCAGGGTCGTCACGGCGTATCAGGGCAACGTTTCGGCATCCCTCGTCAGGGTCGGGGAGCTGTTCCGGGATGCGGTCCGCCTCGATGCCTCCGGCATCATCCTCGTCCACAACCATCCGTCCGGCGACCCGACGCCCTCGCCGGACGACCTGC
>DASSHR010000432.1:0-2487 GCA_035692745.1 Candidatus Limnocylindrales bacterium
GCGAGCCTGCTGGCGCTCAGCTTCACCCGCCAGGTCGGCGCGGCGTCCGACGCGGCGAGCCGCGCCGCCGACCTGCGAACCGCCAACACGGTCCTCGCCGACGAGGTCGCCCGTCTCCAGCGCGACCTCGGCCATGTCCAGGACCCGCGCTACATCCTGCTCGCCGGCCGCGCGTACGGGCTCGGCGGCCCGCGTGAGATCCCGTTCGCGCTCGCGGCTGGCGCACCTGCGCTCGCGGCCGATGCGCCCGGCTCAGCCTCGGTGCGGCTCGGCGCCCCGCCCACCGACCGGACCCCGCTCGACACGTGGCTGGAGGTCCTGTTCGGCGCTCGCGAGTAGCGAACCCGCCTGACCGAACACCCCTTCGCAGCCGGCCCGCGGCCGCCTATGCTCGGACCGGGTCGCGTGCGCGCCTGGAGGAGGCGGGGCACCGCAACCGGCCTGCAGGGAGGGACTGTGCCGACGATCACCATCCCCATCGAGGACTTCATCTTTGTCCTCGCGGCGCTCGTGGGCGGCGGCCTGCTGCTCGTGACCGTCGTGCTCGACGACGTCCTCGGCGGGATCCTGGACGCGCTCCACGTCGACTTCTCCATCGGCGGCATCTCGCTCATGCCGCCGCTTCTCGCGTTCATCGCCATGTTCGGCGTCGGCGGGATCTTCGCCACGCAGGTTCTGGACCTCCACGGCGGCCCGGCGGCCATCGTGGGCGTCGGGTTCGGCCTCGTGGGCTTCGGCGTTGCATTCCTCCTGTTCCGGACGTTGAAACGCGCCGAAGGCGAGAGCCCCTTCTCCGTCGGCGACCTCGTGGGCCACATCGGATCGGTCAGCGTCGCCATCCCTGCGGGTCGCCTCGGCACCGTCTACGTCCGCGCCGAAGGCCAGCACCACGAGATCTCCGCAACGGCGTCGGAGGACATCCCAAGCGGCGCGGCAGTCAAGGTCGTCGCGACGGCGGGCATGGGCCTGGTCGTCGAGCGGATGACGCCCCAACCGATCGTCAGCGGGCCTGTTGGCCCGACCACCACCACCGAGCCTCAGGTGCCCAAGGGAGACTCGACCGATGCTTGATTTCCTGAACATCGCCGGGGGCGCGATCCCCGTGCTGCTCATCGTCGTCGTGCTCGTGCTCGTCGTCGCGTACATGGGCACGCGCTACAAGGTCGCCGGCGCGAACGAGGCGCTGATCATCAGCGGCCGGCGCGAGAAGGGCGCCGAGGGCCAGGTCGGGCTCAAGGTCGTGCGCGGCCAGGGCGTGATCGTGCTGCCGCTGATCAACAAGGTCGGCCGGCTGCACCTGTCGGCCCGCCAGATCAACATCCAGCTCTCCGACGCGGTCACCAAGCAGGGCATCAAGTGCGCCGTGCAGGGCGTCGCCACCGTGAAGATCGGCAGCGACGAGGAATCCATCCGCGCCGCCGCCGAGCGATTCCTCGAGCGCGAGGACCAGATCGATTCGATCGTCAAGAACGTCCTCGAAGGTTCGCTTCGATCGATCGTCGGCACCCTCACCGTCGAGGAGCTCAACTACGACCGGGCGAAGTTCCAGCAGGAGGTCCAGAGCGCCGCTCGCAGCGACCTCGCGACGTCCGGCCTGACGATCGACAACTTCACGATCCAGGCGATCCGCGACGAGGTCGGCTACATGGACCTCATCGGCCAGCAGGAGACGGCGCGACGCGAGCGCGACGCCCGCATGGCCAAGGCGACCGCGGACCAGGAAGCCGCCGTTCGAGAGGCCGAGTCGCAGCAGATCAAGCTGAACGCGGCACGGGACGTCTCCCTCCGCCAGGCGGAGATCGAGTCCGTGACCGCGGCCGCGAACGCGAAGGCCGCCCAGTCCGGTCCGCTCGCCGAAGCCGAGGCGACCCAGGAGGTCGTGCGCAAGCAGACCGAGCTCGCCCAGCTCGAGGCCGACAGGAAGCAGAAGGAGCTCATCGCGTCGACGATCCGGCCTGCCGAGGCGGACGCGGATGCGCAGGTCAAGCGCGCCGAGGGCGAGAAGCTCGCGCGCATTGCCGCGGCCCAGGCCGAAGCCGAGCGGGTGCGCCTCGCCGGCCAGGCGGAAGCGGCGATCAACGTGATGAAGGGCGAGGCGCAGGCCCGGGTCACGCTCGTCAACGCGGAATCGGTCGCGAAGCAGACCACCCTTGAGGGCAACGCGGAGGCGGGCATCGTGCTGTCGAAGGGCGAGGCCGAGGCGAAGGCCCTCGCGCTGCGCGCCGAGGCGTATCGCCAGTTCAACGAGGCGGCCGTCATCCAGACGGTCCTCTCGATGCTCCCGGAGATCGTCCGCGCCGCGGCCGAGCCGATGGGCCAGATCGACAACCTGACGATCATGTCCGCCGACGGTGCGTCCGAGCTGGTGAAGAACACGACCCGCACGGTGGCCGAGGCCAGCACGGCCGTGAAGGGCCTGACCGGCATCGACGTGCCGGCGCTGATCGGGTCCTCGATGGGTGCTCGGTTCGGCGGCTCGGGAGGCTC
>DASSHR010000433.1:0-13568 GCA_035692745.1 Candidatus Limnocylindrales bacterium
CCGAACCCGCCCGTATACTTCACCCCCCATGTTTGGCTTCCTTTCCCGATTCGTCGACTCCAACGACCGTGAGCTGAAGCGGATCCAGCCGTTCGTCGACGAGGCCAACGATCTCGAGCCCGAGATCAAGGCCCTCTCCGACGAGGAGATTCGCGCGCGCTTCCAGCAGATCCGCGCCGAGTTCAACGAGACCGTCCACCCGGAGGAGCCGTCGGAGGACGAGCGCCACCACCCCGACCTCGAGCGCCGGCGGGAGCTGGCCAAGGCGCGCCGGATGCGCGAGCTCGACCAGGTGCAGGATGCCCTCGACGACGTGCTGCCCGAGGTCTTCGCGATGGCGCGCGAGGCGATGGTCCGCACGCTTGGGATGCGCCATTTCGACGAGCAGCTCATCGGTGCGGTCGTGCTCCACCAGGGCAAGATCGCGGAGATGCGCACCGGCGAGGGCAAGACCCTCGTCGCGCCGCTCGCGGCGATCCTCAACGCCATCGCCGGCCGCGGCGTCCACGTGGTCACCGTCAACGACTACCTCGCCCGTCGCGACCCGCAGTGGATGGGCCCGATCTTTCACTTCCTCGGCCTGTCGGTCGGGATGATCATCGGCCACCAGGCGGACGGCGGGCAGGCGTCGTACCTGTTCGAGCCGGGCTATCCGACGAACGACGAGCGGCTGATCAACCTCCGCCCAGTCTCGCGCCGCGAGGCGTACGCCGCCGACGTGACCTACGGCACGAACAATGAGTTCGGGTTCGACTACCTGCGCGACAACATGGTCACGGAGCTGTCGGAGCGGGTGCAACGCGAGCGCTACTTCGGCATCGTGGACGAGGTCGACAACATCCTCATCGACGAGGCGCGCACGCCGCTCATCATCAGCGGCCAGGCCGAGGAATCGGGTGACCTCTACTACACGATGGCGCGGCTGGTCCCGCGCCTTCGCCAGCGCCGCGAGGACTGGGTCGAGGGCGACCCCGAGGACGGCGACTACTTCATCGACCTGAAGGACAAGGCCGTCTCGCCCACCGAGGAGGGCATCGATCGCATCGAGAAGCTGCTCGGTGTCGACAACCTGTACGACGCCGACCCGCGCTACGCCCGCCACTTCGAGCAGGCGCTCCGCGCCCACGCCCTCTACAAGCGCGACCGCGACTACATCGTCAACGACGGCGAGATCGTCATCGTCGACGAGTTCACCGGCCGCCAGATGCCGGGCCGGCGCTGGAGCGAGGGCCTGCACCAGGCGATCGAGGCCAAGGAGGGCCTGCGCGTCCAGCGCGAGAGCGTGACCATGGCCACGATCACGTTCCAGAACTACTTCCGCCTGTATGACAAGCTCGCCGGCATGACGGGCACCGCGATGACCGAGGCGGAGGAGCTCCACAAGATCTACAAGCTCGAGGTCGTCGCGATCCCGACCCACCGGCCGATGGTCCGCAGCGACCAGACGGACCTCGTGTACCTCAACGAGAAGGCGAAGTTCAACGCGGTCATCGACGAGATCCAGGAGATGACCGAGGCGGGCCGACCGGTCCTCGTCGGCACGGTGACGGTCGAGAAGTCCGAGAAGCTGGGCGACCTGCTCAAGCGGCGCGGGATCAAGCACGAGGTCCTGAACGCGAAGTTCCACGAGAAGGAATCGGGGATCATCGCCCAGGCGGGACGCTCGGGCGCGGTCACGATCGCCACGAACATGGCCGGTCGCGGCACGGACATCCTGCTGGGCGGCAACCCGGCGGGCCTCGCGTCGGACCTGCTCCACCGCAAGGGCCTGAACCCGGCCGAGGTCGACAAGGACACGTACGCCGCTGCCCTCGCCGAGGCGAAGGCGATCACCGAAGCGGACCACGACAAGGTGGTCAAGGCCGGCGGCCTGCACATCGTTGGCACGGAGCGCCACGAGAGCCGGCGCATCGACAACCAGCTCCGCGGTCGCGCCGGCCGCCAGGGCGACCCAGGCTCGTCGCGCTTCTACCTCTCGCTCGACGACGACCTGATGAAGCGCTTCGCGTCGGAGCGGGTCGCCGGGCTCATGGAGCGGATGGGCCTCGACGAGGACAACTTCATCGAGTCGGGCATCGTCGGCAAGACGATCGAGAGCGCCCAGACCCGCGTCGAGGGCTTCAACTTCGACATCCGCAAGCGCGTCGTCGAGTTCGACGACGTGATCAACAAGCAGCGAGAGACGATCTACGCCGAGCGCGACAAGGTCCTGCGCAACGAGGACCTGACCGAGACGATCCGGGCGTTCCTCGACGAGGACCTCGAGGAGATCGTCGAGAAGCACCTCGGGCGGGGCGATGAGCCGGTCACCGAGGAGGGGCTCGCCGACCTGCTCATCGAGCTGCAGCGCATGGGCCTCGGGCCGGACCGCATCTCGCACGACGACCTGCTGGCATTGCGCTCGGCCCACGCGATCGGCGACCACATCCGCGACGTTGCGGACACGCTGCTCGAGACGCGCGAGCAGGAGGTGGGCCCGGACGCCTGGGCGACCATCGAGCGGTTCGTCCTCCTGCGCACGATCGACACGCTCTGGATCGAGCACCTGACGGAGCTCGACGACATGCGCCGCGGCATCGGCCTGCGCGGCTATTCGCAGCAGGATCCGCTCAACGAGTTCAAGAAGGAGGCGTACGGCCTGTACGCGGAACTCTCGGGCTTCATCCGGCACCAGGTCGCGAACACGATCTTCCGCGTCCAGATCCAGCCCCAGCAGCCGCCCCAGGGCGTGTTCCAGATGCAGGGTCCGGGCATGGCGGCGGCGGGCGCGGCCGGCTCGAACGGCAGCGGATCGCTGGCGAGGCGCGTGGCGGGCAGCTTCGCCGGGCCGGGCGTCTCTGGCACCGCGGGTGCCGCGCGGGCACGCACCACGAGCGGTGGTGCGGGCGCGGGCGCGGCGGTGGGTGCAGGCGGAGCGGCGGGCGCAGCTGCCGGAGGCGCGCGCGTGGCGGCGGGCGGCGAACAGCAGGCCCGGCCGGGATTCACGCCCACGGGCGACAAGATCGGGCGCAATGACGCCTGCTGGTGCGGATCGGGGCTCAAGTACAAGAAGTGTCACGGCCGGTAGATCGCCGGCCGGCCGTTCAGACGCTCGCGCTGCTCGTCGCAGGACTCGCGATCGGCGGCGCCGCCCTCATCGGCTACACGGCCTGGCAGATCGCCGTCCAGGGCGCTCGGGACGAACGCCAGCGCGCTGACGCGATCGTCGTCCTCGGCGCCGCGCAGTTCAACGGCACGCCGGGCGGCGTGTTCGAGGCGCGACTCCGGCACGCCGTCGACCTGTACAACGACCACGTCGCCGACTACCTCGTCGTCACCGGCGGCAAGCTGCCCGGCGACCGCACGACGGAAGCCGCGACGGCGAGGAAATGGGCGATCCAGCACGGTGTCCCGGCGGACCGCATTCTCGGCGAGTTCGAGGGCCGCTCCACGCTCGAGTCGCTGGAGGCGGTCGAGGCGATCTTCCGCGACCATGGCTTCACGAGCGCCGTCTTCGTGAGCGATCGAACGCACATGCTCCGGGTCCTGCGGATGGCGACCGACCTCGGCATCACGGGCTGGGGCTCGCCCACCGAGACGAGCCCCACGGACCTGGAGACGGGCCGGCGGGCGCAGGCGATGGTCCACGAGATCGGCGGGCTGCTGGCGTACTACGTCGGTGGTGGCCGGCTCATCGCCGACAGCGCGAGCGTGGCAAGCCCGTAGCCGTGGTCCTGCGCCGGACCTGCGCTGGCCCCTCGCCGGCGTCTGCACTGGCCCTCGCCGCACCTCGCCGGCGCCTGCGCCGGCACCCGACATTTTTCCCTCTTGAGGCGAGGAAACCCCGCCCGTATACTCCGGTGCAACCCCTACGCGACGCCCAGCGCCCACCCCCGGCGAATCGCGCCTGAGGCGGCGCCCCGTGTCGAGAATCGAATCCGTGCCGCCGCCGAAGAGAGGGATTCGTGAAGCAGGCTGAGGAACAGACCTTCGTCGACCTGATCGCCTGCGAACGTGATTGCCGCAACTGCAGCTATGCCGCTGCCCTGGATTGCGACGGCAACTGCGGCGTCTGCCCGCACAACGGCTACTGTCCCTGCGTGAACCCCGTCGTCGTCCGGAGCAAGTCGGCCCTGCGCCTGATCGAGCTCCGACCGATCCTGCTCCAGGACCTCCGAGTCCAGAGCAACTAGTGGACGCCGCGCGCGCCCGCGACCTGCTGGAGCGGATTCGAACGACCTCGGGGCGTCTTTGACCTCCCTGCCAAGCAGGAGCGCCTGACCGAGCTCGACGCCCGTGCGTCCGAGCCGGGATTCTGGGACGACAGCCGGGGCGCCCAGGAGGTCCTGCGCGAGGCCGACGGCCTGCGCGACGAGCTCGAGCTCTGGAACGGCCTTCTCGCGCGCGCCGCCGATCTCGAAACCACCGTCGAGCTGGCCCAGGAGGCCGGCGACGCCGAGCTCGAGGCCGAAGCGGATCGCACCACCGAGGAGCTCGATGCCGAGTTCGCGCGCCAGCGAACCCAGCTGCTCTTCTCGGGCGAGTACGACGATCGCCCGGCGATCCTGTCGATCAGCGCCGGCGCCGGCGGCACGGAGGCGACGGACTGGGCGGAGATGCTGCTCCGGATGTACCTCCGCTGGTCCGAGCGTCACCGGTTCAAGACGGAGGTCATCGACCAGCAGGAGGGCGAGCAGGCCGGCCTCAAGAGCGTGTCGGTCGCGGTGAACGGTCGCGGCGCGTATGGCTGGCTCCGCGCCGAGCGCGGCGTGCACCGACTCGTCCGGATCTCGCCCTTCGATTCGCAGAACCGGCGCCAGACGACGTTCGGGCTCGTCGAGGTCATGCCGGAGCCGGACGAGGACGCCCCGATCGAGCTGAACTGGGACGAGATCCGGGTCGACACGTACCGCTCGCAGGGAGCGGGTGGCCAGCACGTCAACAAGACGGACTCCGCGGTTCGACTGACCCACCTGCCCACCGGGATCGTCGCCCAGTCGCAGAACGAGCGCTCCCAGACCCAGAACAAGGAAACGGCGATCAAGGTGCTCACCGCACGGCTGCTGGAGCGGCAGCTGGAGGAGAAGGAGGAGGACCTCCGGCGCCTTCGCGGGGAGCACGTCGAGGCGGGCTGGGGCAACCAGATCCGGAGCTACGTGCTGCACCCGTACCAGATGGTCAAGGACCTGCGCACCCAGGTCGAGACGTCGAACACGACCGCCGTGCTCGACGGCGACCTCGACGCGTTTATGCAGGCGGAGCTGGAGCGACTCGCCACCGGCGGCGGCGAATGACCGCCAGCGTGACGATCCGGCCGGCCACCCCCGCCGACCTCCCGGACGCGCACCGCGTCTGGCGTGACGCGCTCGATGCCTACTCGGAGCGGCTCGGGGCGCAGCCGCTGCCCCGCGAGAACCCGGGGGTCATGCGCCTCCACGCCCACTGCCTTTCGACCGACCCGTTGCGGTTCCAGGTCGCGGTGCGCAACAGCATCCGCGGCGAGGGTCGCGTCGTCGGCTTCGGCTCGGCGGTGGAGCGCGGACCGCTGTGGTTCCTGTCGATGCTGTTCGTGGATCCGGGCGAGCAGGCGAGAGGCGTCGGCAAGGCGATCCTCGGCGCGCTGCTGCCGCAGGAGCCGGACGGCCGCGTGCTCGCGACGTGCACGGACGCTGCCCAGCCCATCTCGAATGGGCTGTACGCCACGCTCGGGATCGCGCCGCGGATGCCGATGTTCAACTGCGTCGGCCGGCCGGATCCGGAGTTCGCATGGCCGGCGCTTCCCGAGGCGCTCCGGGTGGTTCACGTTGACGACCATGCCGCGTGGGCCGGCAGCCGCGAGCTTGCGGACTTCGACACCGCGCTCCTGGGCTTCACGCGCGCAGCCGACCACGCCTTCGTGGCCGCGGAACCGCGGCACGCCTTCCGGCTGCTGACCGACGACGGGCGGCTGCTCGGCTACGGGTATGCGGGGGAGATCGGCCGGCTCGGCCCGATCGCCGTCGCCGATCCCGCGCTCCTGGGGCCGTTCCTGGGCGTCCTGCTCCGGACCGTGCAGCCCCGCGGGGCGTCCGCGGTCTGGATCCCGGGCGCCGCCGGGGAGACGCTGTCAACCATCGTCCGGTCCGGCCTGCGGATCGAGGGCTTTCCGGTGCTCGCGGGCTGGTCGCGGCCGTTCGCCGACTTCGGCCGGTACGTACCAATTTCGCCGGGACTGGTCTGATCGGCCCATCGTTGCGTTTCCGCACCGGGTGGTAAGGTCGGTTCGATCTCGTGTTGACCCAGACTCGACCCTCCGACGCCTTCCCCGACGACGCCACCGCCTCCGGCAGCGCGCGCCCTGACGCCCGCCGCCCGGTCCTCGTCCTCGAGGACGTCACCAAGACGTACCCCAACGGCCGAGATGCGCTGAAGGACGTCGACCTCGTCGTGCCCGAGGGCGACTTCGTGTTCCTCGTCGGCGCATCTGGCGCCGGGAAGTCCACGCTGATGAAGCTGCTCATCCGCGACGAGCTCGCGACCCAGGGCACGGTCACCCTCGACGGCGACGACCTCTCCCGCCTGCCTCGGCGCCGCGTGCCGCACGTGCGGCGCAAGGTCGGGATCGTGTTCCAGGACTTCAAGCTGCTGCCGAAGAAGAACGTGCGCGAGAACATCGGCTTCGCGCTCGAGGTCACCGGGACGCCCCGTCGCCGGATCAAGCCCGCGGTGGATCGCGTGCTGGCCCTCGTCGGGCTCGTGCAGCAGGCCGAGCAGTATCCCCACCAGCTGTCGGGTGGCGAGCAGCAGCGGACGGCGATCGCCCGCGCGCTCGTCCACGACCCGCGGATCGTCATCGCCGACGAGCCGACCGGCAACCTCGATCCCCTGATCTCGTGGGAGATCCTGCAGCTGTTGCTGCGGATCAACGAGCTCGGCGTGACCGTGCTCATGGCGACCCACGATGCGGACATCGTGACCGCCCTTCGCAAGCGCGTCGTCGCCCTGGAAGAGGGTCGGATCGTGCGCGACGAGGTCGGTGGCGGCTACCACCGGGCCGGGTAGCGCGATGCTCTCGTTCTTCGCCTTCAGCCTCCGACGCGCCTGGCAGGGCTTCTGGCGCAATGCCGCGATGAGCCTCGCGGCGACGGCGACGATGATGCTCATGCTCCTGCTCCTCGCGTCCTTCTGGATCATCCAGACCGGGTTCCTGGCGTCGCTCCGCTACGTCGAGGACAAGGTCGGGGTGGTGGCGGACCTGCACGACGAGGTGTCGCAGGCGAAGCTCGACGACCTGATGGCGCGTCTCGGCGAGATGCCCGAGGTGCGGACCGTCGAGTACATCTCGAAGGAGCAGGCGCTCGCCCGCTACCGCGCCGAGCGCGCGGCCCAGGGCCAGCAGGACCTCACGCAGTACCTGCCCACGAACCCGCTGCCCGCGAGCATCGAGGTGAAGCTGCGGAAGCCGGACGACTACACGACGATCGCGAGCCTCCTCGGGGCCGAGCCCATCGTCGCGTCGGTCCAGAATATCGAGGACACGACCGAACGGCTCACCGCGGTCACGAACTTCCTGCGCACGTTCGGGGTGCTGCTGCTGGTCGTCATCGGCGCGATCGTGCTGTTCATCGTGATCAACACGATCCGCCTCGCGGTCCTCGGCCGCGCCGAGGAGATCGAGGTGATGCGCCTGGTCGGCGCGTCCGACGCGTTCATCCGCTGGCCGTTCGTGTTCGAGGGCGCGCTCGTGGGCCTGTTCGGGGCGATCGTGACCCTGGGCGTGCTGTTCGGCGCCTCCGAGCCGCTGTCGCGCTTCATGGTCGGCTTCTTCCAGATCCTGCCCATCAGCGTCGGCTCGATCTCGCGGGACGTCACGCTCCTCGTCCTGGGCGCGGGTCTCGGCCTCGGCGTCCTCGGTGCGTGGGTGTCCGTGCGGACCTACCTGATCCGCTGACCCACCGGCCGACGAACCTTCGATCGGGACCGCGGTAGGCTTGCGGCCCGAACCGGCCCAGGGCGGGCGCACCTGAGAGGACCTCGCAACCCATGCTCCCCAGCGATCCCGGGCAGCCAGCTTCGGACGACACCCCGCCCCCCGCCCCGTCACCCGCCCCCACCGGACTCCTCGACGTCCCGGTCACGCCAGTGATCCCGTCCGATGCGCCGCGACCGGAACGGCGGCGCGGCTGGGCGTTTGCCGCGTCGCTGGTCCTCGTGGCGGTCATGGGCGGCGGCGCGCTGTTCATGTCCGGGTACTCGATCGGCAGGGATGCCGGCCGCGTCGGCAGCGGGTCCGTCGACGAGGCGACGGCGTTCGCGCCCTTCTGGAACGTCTACGACGCCGTCACGAAACGCTTTCCCCTCGGTGGGGTCGACCAGACGAAGCTCGTCGAAGGCGCCATCCGGGGCATGGTCGACGCGCTGGGCGACCCGTACTCGACGTACCTCAGCCCGGAGGACTTCCAGGGCACGCTCAACGACATCTCGGGAACGTTCGAGGGCATCGGCGCCGAGATCGGCTCGGTCGACGACAACGGGAAGGCGAGCGACTGCTCCACGTTCGGACCGGACTGCCACATGGTCGTGATCGCCCCGATCGCTGGCTCGCCCGCGGAGGCCGCCGGCCTGCAACCGGGCGACGTGGTCACGCAGATCGACGGCGCGTCGCTGGACGGCCTTACGGCCGACCAGGCGCGCGACAAGGTCCGCGGCAAGGCGGGCACCGAGGTGACGCTGCACATCGAGCGGTACGCGCTTCCCGGCTCCTCGGCCACACCCGGACCGACGTCCGGGCCCGGTGCCTCGCCGTTGCCGGGTGCTTCGCCGGCGCCGCGGCAGCTCCTCGACTCGTTCGACGTGAAGATCACCCGCGCCAAGGTCCAGCGCCGGGAGGTCACGAGCCGGGTCCTCGCCAACGGGACCGTCGGCTACGTCAGCCTCGCCGGGTTCTCCGGCACGGGCGCCGCGGAGGTCAAGAAGGCCCTCCAGGGGTTCGTCGACCAGAAGATCAAGAAGGTCGTCTTCGACCTGCGCGGCAATCCCGGCGGCTTCGTCACGGACGCGCTCGACGTGGCGAGCCAGTTCATCGCCGACGGTCCGGTCTACTGGACCGAGGACGCACAGGGCGTCGACACGGAGACGGACGCCAAGGGCGGCGGCATTGCCACCGACACCTCGATCCAGGTCGTCGTCCTCATCGACAAGGGATCCGCATCGGCGTCGGAGATCGTCGCCGGGGCGCTGCAGGATCGGGGTCGCGCCAAGCTCATCGGCGAGACGTCGTTCGGCAAGGGCACCGTCCAGGAGTGGATCGATCTCGGGGCAATCGGCGGCGTGAAGCTCACGGTCAACAAGTGGCTGACGCCGGACAAGCACTGGATCCATCACGTGGGGCTGACGCCGGACGTGCCGGTCACGGTCCCGGCGGACAACCCTCCGGGCGAGGACCCGATGCTCGACAAGGCGCTCGAGGTGCTCGGCGCCGCCGCGCTCATCGGCGGGGAGCGCCTGCTCGCGGCATAGCAGATCCGACGCCGAGATGACCCGAAATGGGTGCCTTGCGTCGCGCGCCGACTTCCGATACGGTTCTCGAGAACGAAAGGAGGTGATGTGCAGTGTCAGAACACGGTCGCTGCACCACCTCGCAGGAGATGGCCGTCTAGTCGGTCACCCGCTGCGGGTGGTGAAGCCGCAACGTCGAACGCCGGTCCTTCGGGACCGGCGTTCGTGCGTCCGGGACTAGAATTCGCGGCCCGCATCACCGCCGCGCCCGAGGAGCCGCTCCAATTCCCGAAGACAAGACGATCTCGCTCAACCGCCGCGCCCGCCACGAGTTCTCGATCGAGGATTCGATGGAGGCCGGCCTCGTGCTGACCGGGACGGAGATCAAGTCGATCCGGGCGGGCAAGGTCAGCCTCGCCGACGCCTTCGCGCGCATCAACCGCGACGAGGCCTGGCTCGTCGGCGCCCACATCGCGCCCTGGGAGGGCGGCAATCGCGAGAACCACGAGCCGAAGCGGGACCGCAAGCTGCTCCTGCATCGCCACCAGATCGACGAGCTGCTGGGCAAGACGAAGGCCAAGGGCCTGACGCTCGTGCCGCTCAAGCTCTACATCACGGCGCGCGGCAAGGCGAAGCTGGAGCTCGGGATCGGGAAGGGCAAGAACCTGTACGACCGACGCCGCGAGATCGCAGCGCGCGATTCGAAGCGCGAGGTCGAGCGCGAGCTGGCGGAGTCCGGCCGGCGCTGACCGCGCGCTTGGGTTTCGGGCCACGGCCTCGCACATCCCGGACACCAGGGCCCAACGGCCTGTGCCGTGTTGCACATCCACCGCGCGACCTCCACCGGATCGATCGCACCGTGGTGGGCGGTGGTCGCGGGGCTGATCCAGGCAGAACCTCGACTCGATCACCGGCATGCCGCCGGCAAGCCGTTCGAGGTTCCCGCGCATGTCCCGTCGACTCGCTCTCGGAATCATCGCCCCGCTCCTCCTCCTCGTCGTTGCCCCTCCGGCCATGGCGGCCGCGGCCAGCCAGGTCCAGCTGGAAGGCATGCTCGAGCTCCTCCACGGCGAGAACGTCGACACGGGAGCTGCGACGTACGACTACCGGCTCCGAACCGACAGCGGCACGGTGCGGCTGACCTTCGACGGCGACGCGCCCGCAGGCTTCGTCAACGGTGCTCGGGTCCGAGTCCACGGCCACCGCTCCGGGACGGCGAGCCTCGCGGCTGACGGTGGAACCTCGTCCGGGGCCGTCCTCGCCTCCGCGCCCGGCTGGAACGGACCGCGACGCATCGCGGTCGTGCTCATCAACTTCTCGAACAACACGTCGAAGCCGTTCAGCCGGTCGTACGTCAACGGGATCGTGTTCGCCAACCCCAACTCGGTACGGGCGTACTTCGCCGAGGAATCCGGCGGCGCCGTGCAGCTATCCGGCACGGTCTTCGACTGGATGCGGATCCCGGTGTCCAACAGCACGTGCGAGTTCGGGGCGTGGGAGACCGCGGCGAAGGCCGGGCTCGCCGCCCGCGGCGTGGACCTGACCACGTACACCAACTTCATGTTCGTCTTTCCACAGACGAACGCCTGCGCGTGGCGAGGCCTGGCCTACCTGCCCGGCGCAAGCACGTGGCTCAACGGGACGCCCAGCCTGCGGACCACCGCCCATGAGCTGGGCCACAACTTCGGCGTCCACCACGCCAGCTCGCTCCGCTGCACCGCCAGCGGCGTCCGGGTCGCGCTGTCCACGAACTGCACGCGCTCCGAGTACGGCGATCCGTTCACGACGATGGGGGCGGCCTCGACCCGACACAACGACACCCTCGCCCGGGTGCAGATGGGCTCCATCCCCCCATCGGCAACGAAGACGATCACGTCGAGCGGGACCTACACGTTGGCGAAGTCGTTCGCGACGAGCGGCGTCCGGGTGATCGGCATCCCGCGCGGCGACGGTTCGTGGTTCTACCTCGACTACCGGCGGCCGTACGGGACGTACTTCGATAACTTCTCGTCGACGAGCGGCGCGGTCAGCGGCGTCGCCATCCGGCTCGCCAAGGGCTGGACGACGATCACCCAGTCGAGTCTCATCGACACCGTGCCCTCGACGACCACGTTCGCGGACGCGCCGCTCAAGAGCGGGCGGACGTTCAAGGACTCCATCAGGGGCATCTCGATCACGGTCACCTCGCTGACGAGCAGCACGGCGACGATCTCGATCAGGCTCCCGGCGGACACCATCGCCCCGACGGCCCCGACCTCGCTCCACGCCACGGCCACCACGACGACCTCCGTGTCGCTCGCCTGGGGCGCCGCGACGGACAATCGCGTCGTCGCGAGCTATCGGATCGCCCGCGATGGCACGACAGCCGCCATCGTGCCGGCGGGCAGCACGGCCTGGACCAATCAGGGCCTTGCCGGCGCGACCACGTATACGTGGACCGTCCGAGCGGTCGATGGCGCCGGCAACGTCGGTCCAGCGGCCACGCTGACCACCACGACGCTGAGGCCCGATGGCGCACCCTCGATCGTCCCCAACCTCACGGCAACCATGTTCCCGACTGCGGCCCGGCTCAGCTGGGGCGCCGCGTCGGACGACCATGGCGTGACCGGCTACAGCGTGTGGCAGGACGGCGTGCTCATCGCAACCGTCACCGGATACGGGCTCACGGTCGACGACCTCACGCCCGGGACCACCTCGACATGGACGGTTCGGGCGCGCGACACGATCGGCCAGCTTGGGACGGCAGCGTCCGTCCAGGCCACGACGCCGCAGCCGGACGTGACCGCGCCGACCAGCGTGCAGCTGACCGCGACGTCCGCCAACCACGGCTGGGTCACCCTGACCTGGACCCCGGCGACCGATGAGGTGGCGGTGACGATCTACCGGATCTACCGGGACGGCGCGCTCTACGCCACCGTCGATGCGGCGACCCGCGAGCAGCGGGTTCCGACCGGCTCCACGTACGTGGTAAGCGCCGTCGACCGGGCCGGGAACGAAAGCCTGCCGTCAAACGAAGTGACGGGCTGAAGCGACGCTCAGCCGGCGAGGAGCTCGACGATGTGGAGCCGGAGCCCCTCGCTGACGGCCTCGAGGCGCGTATGGACGCCGAGCTTCCCTCGGATGGCCTCCACGTGGCGCCGCACGGTCCCCTGGGCGATGCGGAGCTGGACGGCGATGTCCCGCGTGCCATGGCCGTTCGCCAGGAGCCGCAGGACAGCGAGCTCACGCGAGGTGAGCAGCGTCTGGGGCGACTTGGGGATCTGCTGGCCGGGAGCCTCGTCGGCGCCCAGGGAGCGGGCGATGCGCCCGAGCTGCGCCGGCGAGATGACGGGCCGTCCCGCATGGACGTCCTGGACCGCGCGCACCACGGTCGAGAGGTGCTCGGCCTTGCTCAGGTAGCCAACCGCGCCCGCCTGAACCGACGCCAGGATCGAGGTGTCGTCGGTGGTCGCCGACAGCATCACGATCTGCGCCGCGGGCCAGCGGGCACGGATCTCGCGACACGCATCGACGCCGGTGCCGTCGGGCAGGGCGTAGTCGACGATCGCGACGTCGGGATGCGAGCCCATCGCGCCGGCCAGATCGCCGAGGGATGCCGCGGCGCCGACGACGTGCATGTCGCTCCGCCGGTCGAGCGCGTCGGCGAGGGCCTCGCGCACGAGGGCGATGTCCTCGACGAGCAGGATGGCGATCGGCGCGCGAGGGCGAGGCGGTCCGGTGAGCACGTCCCAAGTTGAGCAGCGATCGGATGGCGTCGCTACGGGCCACACGGCCCCTCGCCGCGGGCCACGGGGCCCGCGACGGGTGGCGAATTCGTACGGCCGCTAGCGGAGAAAGTACCGGCGGCTGAGCGGGACGTCGTCGAGCGGCTCGGCGGCGAGGGGCTTGCCGGCGAGCGTGACCCGCCCGTCGGCGGGATCGACCTCGATCGGTGCCGCGCCCCGATTCAGGGCCATCGATGCGCGCGTCAGACCGCGGCAGCCCGCGATCGTGACGATCTCGCGGGCGGTGTCGAGCCGGCGCCGAAGCGCGTCGTGGTCGGCAGCGGCGGACACGAACAGCGCGGACACCGAGGGTGCCGCGTGCGCGAGACCCGCCCACTGGGGCGCATA
>DASSHR010000434.1:0-4157 GCA_035692745.1 Candidatus Limnocylindrales bacterium
GTCCACCAGCCCGCCAGCTGGTTCGCCGAGCCGTCCGGCGCGCGGTGGACCCGAGCGGGAGCGCCTGGGATCATCCGGAAGCCTCGTGTGGTCGCAACCGTTTCGCGCTTCATCCTTGAGCTGCGAAGCCAACGTCGCTGACTGTGGATTCGAAGCCTTGCAGGCCAGGTTTCACACGGGCGTGGACCGATAGTCCTTTCGGTGGGGGAAGATGGTCCGGTCGGGGTACCTGTGGTGCAGCACGGTGCGGTGGCATCAACCCGGGCAGCCTTGCAGGCCGTAGCATCTGCAGGTGGAGACACGCGAATCTCAGCTCCATCACGCCTTCAGGCTCTCGGTCGTGAGCGTGCTGCTGGGCGCGCTCGTCGGCGGGACGGCCGTCATCGTTGCCTTGACGAGTGGCAGCCTGTCGCTGCTCGGCTTCGGCTTCGACTCTGCAATCGACTCCGTCGCCTCTGTTGCCCTGGTATGGCGCTTCCGGCTCGAGCGCACACAACCGCATCGGGCCGAGCAGGTGGAGCGGGTTGCCGAGGGCATCGTCGGTGGCGTCCTCGTGGTGCTCGCGGCGTACCTCGCGTTCAACGCCATCGGCGCGCTGTCGAGCGGTGCCCGTCCGGAGGGCACGACCGTCGGCACGGGCCTCCTGCTGTTCTCCGTCGTGGTCCTGCCGCGCCTCGCGCTGGCCAAGTTCCGCACCGCGAAGGCGCTGTCCAGCGGCGCGCTCAAGGCGGACAGCTTCCTGACCGGGATCGCAGCGCTCCTGGCGCTGATCAGCCTCATCGGGCTCGTCGTGACCGAGGCCCTCGGCATCGTCTGGGCGGACGCGATCGGCGCGCTCATCGTGGCCGTGGTCCTGGTCCGCGAAGGCTGGGGTTCGCTGCAGGCGATCAAGACGCCGCAGCCGATCTAGGGATGGGCGGCGATCAGCCCAGGTACCTGAGCCACAGATACGCGGTCGAGATCGCGAGGGACGCGACCACCACCCCGAGCCCGTAGCGGAAGAACTGCAGGAAGGTGATCGGGTGGCCATCTCGCGCGGCGAGGTTCGCCACCACGATGTTCGCCGACGCCCCCACGATGGTGAGATTGCCGCCGAGGCATGCCCCCAGCGCCAGCGCCCACCACATCGGCTCGGCGGTGAGCCCCGACTGGGCGAGCTGCTGGACGATCGGGATCGCCGTGGCCGTGTAGGGGATGTTGTCGACGATCGCCGATGCGATGGCGGAGAACCACAGGATGCCCATCGTGGCCGCCGTGAGATTGCCGCCGGCGGCGCCTGCGAGCGCGTCCGCGATGCCGCCGACGATCCCGACGTGGACGACCGCTTCGATGAGCATGAACAGCCCAACGAAGAAGAAGAGGGTGTTCCACTCGATGTCCTTGAGCGCGTCGTGCGGGTCCAGCCTGCCAACGAGCATCAGGACGGTCGCGCCGAGGAGCGCGATCGTGGCCGCCTCGAGCCCCAGCACCGAGTGGAAGAGGAAGCCGACGAGGGTCAATGTGAGGACCGCCAGAGCCCGCAACATCAAGGGCCGATCCTTGATCGCGGCTGCGGGATCGACCGTGGCGAGGATGTCGAGTCGATCGGCGTCGTCCGGCATTCGCCGCCCGAACCCGAACCACATGATGCCGACGAAGGCCGCGAGGATGACCGCGACGACCGGCGCCAGGTTCACGACGAACGCGGCGAAGTCGAGGCCCGCGGCCGAGCCGATGAGGATGTTCGGAGGGTCACCGATCAGTGTCGCAGTCCCGCCGATGTTCGAGGCGAAGACCTGGCTGATCAGGTACGGGAAGGGCGACACCTTGAGCGTCCGAGCGATCGAGAGCGTCACCGGTGTGAGGAGCACGACCGTGGTCACGTTGTCGAGCACCGCCGCGAGCACGGCCGTCAACAGCGAGAGGATGAGCAGCAGGCGGAACGGCCGGCCCCGGGACATGCGGATCGCATGACCGGCGACAAACTCGAAGAACCCGGTCCTGCTCAGGCCGCCAGCCAGCACCATCATTCCCGCGAGCAGGAAGATGACGTTGAGGTCGATGGACTCGAAGGCGGCGTGCTGGTCGATGACCCCGAAGACCACGACGAGCAGGCCGCCAAGGAGCGCGATGAGGGTGCGGTCGAACCGCTCCGACGCGATGAGGGCATACGCGGCAAGGAAGATCCCGCCTGCCAGCGCGACCTCGAGCGTCACGGCGCTCGCCGCACGGAGCCGCCCGAGGCTAGATCCGGGTGGCCATGCGTTGGAAAGCTCGAACGACGGTCGTGGTGGTGCCTATCCACCAGGGTCGTCGCTGGCCGCCACCACCAGCGACGTGGGCGCGGGCACCACGTTCATCGTCTCGAGGGGATCCATGATCCGCACAGGATACCGGCTCGTAGACTGGCCGGATCGAGCGACGACCGAAGTCGAAGGAGAACGAGATGGGCGTGATCATCGTCCGGGAGATGGTCGGGACGAGCCCGAAGTCGTGGAGCGACGCGGCCCGCCAGGCGGTCGCCACCGCCTCGCGCACGGTGCGCAACATCAAGACGGTCGAGGTCGTGAAGTCGAGCGCGATCGTCGAGGACGGCGAGATCGTCGAGTACCGCGTCGACCTCAAGATCGGGTTCGAATACGAGGGCTGAAAGCTTTCCACAGGCTTTCCACGAGGCGGTGATCCCCGGGTGAGCCGCCGGCACCAAGATGCCGGCCATGCCCAGCCGCCAATCGGTCGCCCCCACGCGCGTCGACGCACGCGCCGCTCAGTCCCCCGGTTCGCGCGTTGACACGCCCGAAGACGCGTCCCTATCGTTCGCGCCGCTCGATCGCCCAAACGCGGCACCCGATGCGCGACGTCAACGGCGCCCAGCCATCGTCGTCGCCGGCTTCGCTTCCAGTGGAGGGCAGCTCGGGTTGTCCGAGTACCCGATCCAGATCAGCAAGGTCCAGGCGCCGCCGCTCCGCGAGGAGACGCTGGCGCGCGACCGCCTCCTGGATTGGCTGTCGGTCCGCATCCATCGCCGCGCGGTGTTGCTGACCGCGGAGGCCGGTTACGGCAAGACCACGCTCCTTGCCGACTTCTCGCGGCGCACGCGACTGCGCGTCCTGTGGTTCCGCCTGGATCGTGGTGACCGCGACTGGGTCGGGTTCCTGGCGTATCTCGTCGCGGCGGTTCGGATCCACGTCCCCGGTTTCGGGCCTGCCACCAGCGCGCTCCTGCGCGAGACCGCGACGGCGGCACCCCCGTTGGACACCGTGCTCGACACATTCCTTCGCGAGCTCACGAGCCTGCCGAACGAGCCGACCGCGGTCGTGTTCGACGACTTCCACCTCGTCGACGACGCGCCCGACGTTCGCCACATCCTCCGCGAGCTCATGACCCGCGGTCCCGAGCGGATGTCCTTCGTGTTCGCCAGCCGGCGCGAGCCGCCCGTCCGACTCGCTCGGTTGCGCGCGCTCGGCGAGGTCGCGGAGCTCCGCACCGACGACCTCCGGTTCAATGCCGCCGAAACCGAGCGCCTGTTCCGCGAGACCTACGACATGCGCCTCGAGCCCTCGATGCTCGTGGAGCTCCGGCGGCGCACGGAAGGCTGGGCCGCGTCGCTCCAGCTGGTGCGCGCCGCGCTGCACGATCGGAACGCGGCCCAGATCCGCGCCTTCATCTCGTCGCTCAGCGGCGCCGAGGGCCACCTCTACGAATACCTCGCCGAGGAGGTCGTGGGCGAGCTGCCCGTCGAGCTGCAGCAGTTCCTGATGCTGACCTCGGTCCTCGAAACGGTCGATCTGGTGCTCGGCCCCGTGGCCGCCCAGGTCGACGTCGCGGCCGCTCGCGGCCTGATCGAAGAAGGCGAGCGCCACGGCCTCTTCGGAAAGTCCGGCCCGAACACGCGGCACTCCGTCCGCGCCCACCCGCTCGTTCGAGACTTCCTGCAGGACCGTCTCGCTCGATCGATCGGCACGGACGGCCTGCGCGCCCTCAACCTTCGCGTCGCATCAGCCGCCGAGCACGTCGATTGGCGGATTGCCGCTCGCCACTACCTCGCTGCCGCCGACGAGGAAGACGCCCGAAGAGTGCTTGCGGGCGCCATCGAGGCGATCCTCGCGACCGGCGCCTACTCGACGGCCCATGACCTCGCGAGTTCGATCCAGGGCGGCCTCCAGGGCGCCGCAGGC
>DASSHR010000435.1:0-1526 GCA_035692745.1 Candidatus Limnocylindrales bacterium
GCGGTGTTCCTGTGGTGGGAGACCCGGGCCGCCGATCCGATCGTGCGCCTCGACCTGTTCCGGATCCGGAACGTCGCGATCTCGGTCGTGGCGATGGCGATGGTGTCGTTCGGGTTCCTCGGCGCGATCGTGTTCCTGCCCCAGTGGTTCCAGGTCGTGAAGGGCCTGAGCGCGCTCGAGTCCGGCTTCAACCTGCTGCCGCTCGTGGCCTCGCTCATCGTCGGCGCCACGATCACCGGCCAGATCGCCGCGAAGACGGGCAAGTACCGCATCGTCATCTTCGGTGCGATGGTCATGCTCGCGTTCGGGCTATTCCTCATGACCAGCCTCACCGCGACCACGGAGCTGCCGGTCGTGTGGGCGTGGATGGTCCTCGTCGGGCTCGGCATCGGGCCGTCGTTCGCCGTGTTCACGGCGCTCGTCCAGAACAGCGTGCAGCCGCGGGTCGTCGGCGTTGCGACGTCCAGCCTGACGTTCTTCCAGCAGATCGGCGGCACGATCGGCCTGACGATCGTGGGCACGCTCCTCGCCGACTCGCTCACGAAGCAGCTGCCGGAGCGGCTGACCGCGAACGGCCTGCCGGACCAGATGGTCGCCGGGTTCCAGCAGCTCGGTGGCGGCGGCCAGACCGCGCTGAACCTCACCGGGACCGGCGACCTCGGCCAGAAGATCCTGGACAGCGCGGGCCCGTTCCGCGCCCAGGTCGAGCCGTTCATCACGCAGATCGTCACCGCGATCCACGAGGCCTTCGCGCTCGCGATCGCAACGACATTCTGGGTTGGCATCGCGGCGGCGGTGATCGCCGCGGTGTTCGTGCTGTTCGTGCGGGATCCGGACCAGCCGGTGATGGTCAGCGGTGCGGAGCGCGAGGCGATGCTCGCGGGCTAACCTGCGGGCGTCCGACCGAGGAGGGCCTCGTGCTCACGCCAAGAACCCGGGCGGCGATCCGGATCGGGTCGCTGCTGTCCCTGGCCATCGGGCTGGTGCTGTTCGCCGCCCCGGAGTTCGCCGCGTCGGCGTTCCCGTGGACGGTCACACCGTTCGTCGCGATGACGATCGGTGGCTGGCTGCTCGGCAACGGCGCCGCGCTGTGGTTCGCGTCCGCGCCGGGGCCCGCGCCGCGAATCATGCCGGTGCTCGCCTACGTCGCCGCGTTCGGCGCGCTCGAGCTGCTGGTGGTCGTCGCCTTCCGCGGCGCGCTGCGCCTCGATGCCGGTGCCGTCCTCGCGATCCCATACCTGCTGGCCCTCGGCGTGTCGCTCATCGCCGCCGCGTTCGGGATGCTGGAGCTCCGCAGCAGCACGGACATCGTGGTCTCCGACGACGAGCCGCTGCCGACGCTGGACCGCCGGCTCCTCCTGGGTCTCCTCGTGTTCGTCACCGCCCTGGCGGTCGGCGGCTTCCTCGCCGGCGACGGCGGCCTCTCGACGACGGGCAAGGTGTTCCCGGAGCCACTGACCCTGTTCACGGTGCGCGGGTTCGCGGCGTTCTACCTCGCCCTGGCGATCGGGATCGGCGCGCTGCTG
>DASSHR010000436.1:0-6654 GCA_035692745.1 Candidatus Limnocylindrales bacterium
CGCGGTGAGATCGAGGGGCGCCGCCGCCGCGCTCACGAGGCGCTCACGAGGCGCTCATCCGGCGCCCGCGGCGAGGCGGGCGATGGCGCCCTGGTCGGGCAGCGCGCCACGCTCGGCAAGCGCGACGAGGAGCGCCGCGACGGCGTCGGCCGCACCAGGCCGGCCCAGCGATCGCGCCGCCGCGGCCATCCGGGCGTGACGCGCCGGATCGTCGAGGATCGACACAGCGTCGATGAGCGCCTGCGCGTCGAAGGCCTCGTCGGCGATGACCTCGCCCGCGCCCGCGTCCACGAGCGCCAGCGCATTCGCGGACTGGTGGGCGCCGGCGTGCGGGTACGGAACGACGACGATCGGCAGCCCGAAGGCCGTGGCCTCGGCGAGCGTCGATGACCCTGCGCGCCCGACCACGAGGTCGGCGGCGGCCATCGCCGCCAGCAGATCCTCACCCAGAAATGCGGCGGGTCGGTATCGGGCGCGGACCGCCTCCGGCAGGGCCGCGCGGGCGGCCTCGGCGGAGGGCATGCCCTCCTCGCCGGCGACATGGATGACCACGACCCGCTCGACCAGCTTCGGAAGCGCGCCGGCGACGGCGTCGTTCATCCGGCGCACGGCCTGCGAGCCGCCGAAGATGACGACGAGCCGCTCGCCCGCCCCGAGGCCCAGGCGCTCCCGGGCTGCCAGCCGATCGATGGCGAGGACGTCGCGGATCGGTGTCCCGGTCACGTAGCAGCGCTCGCCCGAATCGAGGGCCGCGCACGTCGCCTCGAACGAGACCGCGAGGACGCGTGCCAGCCGGGCGGTGGCGCGCACGCTGCGGCCCGGGACCACGTTGCCCTCCCACAGGAGCGCGGGGACGCCGAGCACGCGGGCCGCGATGAGGATCGGGATGGCCACGTAGCCGCCGGTCGTGAAGACCGCGGCCGGCCGCCTTCGCAGGAGGAACCACAGCGCCTGCGGCACCGAGAGCGCGAGCCGGAGTGGATCGAGCACGAGGTGGACGTCGCGCTGGACGGTTCGGAGCGAGCGCAGGAGGAGCCGCCGGAACGGGATTCCCGCCGCCGGCACGAGGTGGTCCTCGAGGCCGCGGCGGCCGCCGATCCAGGCCAGGTCAGTCGGGCCGGGCCGGCGACGGAGCGCGCCCGCGACGGCCAGCGCCGGGTAGATATGCCCCCCGGTGCCCCCGGCCGCGATGAGCAGCCTCATCGGTCCTCCGTGCTTCGGCTCTGGCGCCGCGATCCTTCGGCTCGGTCGCCCGGTCGGTCGTGTGCTCGGTCGCCCGGTCGCTCGTCCGGTCGTTCGGCCGATCGGTGCTTCGAGCGGTGCTCCGCTCGACCGATTCACGCGAGATCGACAGCAGGATCCCGGCGGCGGCGAAGCTGACGAGCAGCGACGAGCCGCCGGCGCTGATGAACGGCAGCGTGATGCCCGTGACGGGCAGCAGCGCGACCACGACCGCGACGTTGATGAACGCCTGATAGCACAGCCAGGCGGTGATCCCCGCTGCAAGCAGGGCGCCGAACGTATCGGGCGCGCGCAGCGCCGTGCGGATCCCGGCGTACGCGAGCAGGACGAACAGCAGGATCACGAGCGCCGCCCCCACGAACCCGAACTCCTCGCCGACGATCGCGAAGATGAAGTCGTTCCAGGCATTCGGCAGGTACATGCCCGCGGCCAGCTTGCTCTCGCCGAGTCCGGCGCCGGTGACCCCGCCGAGGCCCAGTGCCAGGAGTCCCTGGATCGTGTGGAAGCCGGCGCCCTGCGGATCAGCCCACGGGTTCAGGAAGGTCTGGATGCGCTCGAGCTGGTAGCCCTTGATGAGGCTGATGCCGATCATGCTGAGCGCACCGACACCGAAGACGCCGGCGCCGACCAGCGCGCCGAGCTGGAGCAGGCTCGCGCCGGCCACGAAGAACACGGTGAATGCGGTCAGGGTGATGACGATCGTGGTGCCGAGATCCGGCTCCTTGAACACGAGCGCGATCACCGGACCGGCGATGAGCAGGAACGGGATCATGCCCTGCCGGAAGCGGCCGACCAGCGGGCCGCGGTTCGCGAGCCAGTGGGCCAGGTAGACGATGAGGGCCAGCTTCGCGATCTCGGCCGGGTGGACCGCCGGCAGCGGGCCGATGACCAGCCAACGCGCCGAGCCGCCCACCACGCGACCAAGCGACGGCACGAACACGAGGGCGAGGAGCACCAGCGCGCCGAGGTAGCCGGGCACGGACACCATCCGCAGCCAGCGGTAGTCGAGGCGCATCACCGCGAGCATGGTCACGATCCCCAGCGCGCCCCAGAAGATCTGCGGACCCACGATCGCGAGGGTGTCGTCGCGCGACGCGTAGGCGAACATCGCGGACGACGAGAAGACCATGAGGATCCCGATCGCGGACAGCGCGACGACCGCGAGCAGGATCGAGTAGTCCGGCTGGTGGCGCTCGCGTCGGAGCACGTCGCTGGCCGCGCGCACGGGCTGGCGGGTCGCGGACGACACCGCTCGCCGGCCGGCCTCGCGAGCCCGGGCATCACGCCCGCGCCCGGCGCGGCGGCCGAGGAGACCGCCGACGGGCAGGGGCAGCCGACCGACGATGTCCATCAGGCTCGCTCCCCTGCCAGTGCCTGCACCGCGGCCTTGAAGGCGCGGCCACGGGCCTCGTAGTCCGAGAACATGTCGAAGCTCGCGGCAGCCGGGCTGAGGAGCACCGTCGCGGGTGCGCCCCTGCGCGATACGGACGCCGCGCGGGCGAGGCGATCCGCCGCTGCGACGGCATCCTCCAGCGTCGCCGCCTGCTCCGAGATCGCCAGGCCGGCATCGGTGAACATCCGCTGCAGCGCCGGGCCGCTCTCGCCGATCAGGACGGCTGCCGCGGCGCGCCGCCCGACCACGGTTGCGAGCTCCGCGAGGTCCACGCCCTTGTCACGGCCGCCCGCGATGAGCACGATCGGGCCGTCGAAGGCGCGGAGGGCGGCGATGACCGCGTCCGGCTGCGTGCCCTGCGAATCGTTGATGAACCGCACGCCGTCGATGTCCGCCACGCGCTCGAGCCGGTGCTCGACACCCCGGAACGCCGCGGCGGCACTCCGAATCGTGGCCGCGGGCACGCCGGCCAGGAGGGCGATGCCGACCGCCGCCAGGGCGTTGGACACGTTGTGCGCGCCGGGGATCGCCAGCTCGGCCAGGGGCAGCACGCGTCCGCCAGTGAACGTGGTGGCGTCAGCCCGGCCGCGAAGCGCCGGCGGTGTGGCGATCGCATCGGCGACGATCCAGCCATGCGCCACGCCGAGGCCGCCGATCGGCAGCTCGCCGCGCCGGTACGGAACGGTCCGCGCGTCCGTGGCGGCGCCATAGCCGGCCACGATGGGATCGTCCAGGTTGAGCACGAGCGCGCCCGCGGGATCGAGGAGCTCCGCGAGCCGGCGCTTGACCCGCTGGTACGCCTCCAGCGAGCCGTGGCGGTCGAGGTGGTCGGAGGTCACGTTCGTGTACGCCGCGAGCGTCGTGCCCCGCGAGAGCGTGGGCAGCTGCAGCTCGGACAGCTCGACGACCACGAGGTGCCGGGCCGTCAGTCGCGGCAGGCGCTCGATGAGCGGCACGCCCATGTTCCCGCCGAGCACGGCGAGCTCGCCGAGGTGCGCCTCGAGGAGCGCGTGGGTGAGCGCGGACGTCGTGGTCTTGCCCTTCGTGCCGGTAATCCCGATCGTCGGCGCCGGACAGAGGCGCAGGAACAGGTCGACCTCGGACACGATCGCCGGCGCGCTCGGGTCGCCGCTCGCCCGCCGGGCGACGAGTGCCTGCAGGGCGGCCCGGAGTCGCGGCTCCGTCGTCGGGTAGTCCGGATTGATCGACGGCGAGCTCGTCACCAGCGCCGCGCCGTCGAGCGCGTGCGCCGGATCCACGTCCGGCCCGAGCAGCAGGCGGACCTCGCGGCCCTCCAGCGCCTCGACGGCCCGATCGAGCTCGTCTCGCGGTCGGCCGTCGTACACCGTGACCTCGGCGCCGGCGTCGTGCAGGAAGCGGGCGAGCGCGATGCCGGATCGCGCAAAGCCGAGGACCGCGATCGGGCGGTCCCGGAAGGGTGCGGACGCGAGCGCGCCCGGCATGAGCTCGGCGGGATCGATCGTCGGCACGGCCGCCATCACGCTCACTGCAGCTTGTCGATCGAGGCGAGGAACAGCGTCACGCCGATGAGCCCGGCGATGATGCCGATGATCCAGAACCGGAGCGTGATCTTCTCCTCGTCCCAGCCGACCAGCTGGTAATGCAGGTGGAGCGGGCTCATCCGGAAGATGCGCCGCCCATGGGTGGACTTGAAGTAGCCCACCTGGATCATCACCGACAGCGTCTCCACGACGAACACGAGGCCGATGATCGGCAGGATCAGGATCTGGCCCGTGATCAGCGCCGTGACCGCGAGCGTCGCGCCGAAGGCGAGCGACCCCGAGTCACCCATGATCACCTGCGCCGGGTGGACGTTGAACCACAGGAACCCGACGAGCGCACCGACGACGAGGGCGCACAGCACGGCGAGGTTGGGCTGCTCGTTCAGCAGCGCGACCAGCAGGAACGCGACGAACGCGAATACCAATGTGCCGCCGGCAAGGCCGTCCAGGCCGTCGGTGAGGTTGACCCCGTTGGCAGCGGCGATGATCGCGAACGCGGCGAACAGGATGTAGAGCCACCGGTCGATGAAGACGAAGCCGACGAACGGGACGGCGATGCGATCGATCGCATACGTGTCCTGGATCTGGTACGCCGCGAACACCGCGACGACGACCAGCCACAGCATCTTCTGCCGGGCGCTGATCCCCTCGCCCGTCTTCGCGTTCAGGTAGTCGTCGAAGGCGCCCAGGCCGCCGACGAGGAGCAGGGTCGCGAGCGGCGCAATGATGCCGCCCGGCGGGAGGAGGAACCCGCTCTCGAAGAAGAACAGCGCGACGATCACGCCGATGAGCAGCAGCCCGCCCATCGTCGGCACGCCGGCCTTCGCCTGATGGGTGTCCGGGAGCTCCTCCTGGATCTTCTTGCCCATGCCCAGGTGGTTCAGGAACCGGATGTACGCGGGCATCAGGATCACGACGACCGCGAACGCGAGGAGGACGGACTGGATCAGGTCGACGTTCACCGGGCCGTCACCGCGTGCCCTGGCCCAGCGCCGAGCGGAGGGCATCCACGAGCAGGTCCAGCCCGACCCCCCGCGACGCCTTCACGAGGACCACATCGCCGTCGCGAAGGCGGCGGCGGAGCACGTCCTGCGCGGCGTCCAGGTCGCGTGCTTCGAGGATCCGGGATGGGTCGAGGCCGGCGCCGCGCGCGCCTGCGGCGATGCCGCTCGCCCCCGCTCCGAGGACAACGAGCAGGTCGCACGTCGCCGCGGCCGCGATCCCGACGTCGCGATGGCCCGACGCCGCACCCTTGCCGAGCTCGAGCATCTCGCCCAGCACGGCGATCCGCCGGCCCGACAGGCCGGCAAGGAGGTCCAGCGCCGCGGTCATGGATGGCGGTGACGCGTTGTAGCTGTCGTCGATCACGGTGATGCGCCCGAGTCGCAGCACCTGGCCGCGATGCGCCGCCGACCAGCCGCTCGCCAGCGCGTGGCCGATCACCGCGGGCGCCAGCCCGGCGGCGTGGCCCACCGCCGCGCCCGCCAGCGCGTTGTGGACGGACAGCTTGCCCAGGCCCGGGATGCGCACGGGGATCCGCGTCGGCCGTCCCCCGCGCGTCGGTGGGAGCCGGAGCGTGAAGCGCATGCCGTCCAGCCCGGCCGATGCCACGTCCTCGGCGCTCACGTCCGAGTCCGCGGCGAAGCCATAGCCGAGCACGCGGGCGGCGGTCCGATCGGCCATCCGCCGGACCCGCCGATCATCCTGGTTGAGCACCGCCACGCCGTCCCCGGGCAGCGCCTCGACCAGCTCGCCCTTCGCCCGCTCGATCGCCGCGATGGAGCCCATCCGGCTGAGGTGCACGCCGTGGACCGCGGTGACGACGCCGATCCGCGGCCGCGCGAGCCGGGCCAGGTCGGCGATCTCGCCACCGGCGTACATGCCCATCTCCAGGACCACCGCGCGGTGGTCGCGGTCGAGGCGGAGCAGGGTGAGTGGCAGCCCGATCTCGTTGTTCTGGTTGCCCTCCGTGCGCAGGGTCCGGAAGCTCGCGCCGAGCACCGTCGCGATCGCCTCCTTCGTCGAGGTCTTGGCGATGCTGCCGGTCACCCCCACGACGAGCGGATCGAACCGGGCCCGCCACCCTGCGGCAATCGCGCCGAGCGCGACCAGCCCATCGGGCACCGCGAGGACGGTGACGTCGCCCAGGCCGTCGAGCACGCTTGCCGGCACCGGCCGGGAGACGACGAGGGCCGCCGCTCCGGAGACCGCAGCTTCGGCGAGGTAGGCATGCCCGTCCGTGCGCTCGCCCGGCAGGGCCACGAACAGCTGCCCGGGCAGGACGAGCCGTGAATCCACGGCGCCACCGCGGATCGGCCGGGCACTCGTGCGCAGCAGGCGGCCGCCCGTGAGCCACCGAAGCTCCTCGGCGGTGAAGGCGGAAGCGTCGGTGGGGGTGGGCCGGGCGCCGGCGTTCGGCGGCTTCGGGCCCTCGACGGTCACGCTCGAAAGTGTGGCACCGAGCCCGATCACTCGCCCGCCCGTCCGGAGGACGCG
>DASSHR010000437.1:0-1574 GCA_035692745.1 Candidatus Limnocylindrales bacterium
TGACGCTCGGGCTGATCGTCGTGATCGCCCTGTTCGGTCAGACGATCCTCGACATCCTGATCTTCAACCTGCCGATCGTCCGGTTCGTGTTCTCGGCGACGATCCTGCTGCTGCTCGCCCCACCGATCGCGTTCGTGATCATCTACATGGAGATGAAGATCATCGCCCTGATGAACCTCCGGATCGGGCCGGACCGGGTGGGTCCGTGGGGGTCGCTGCTGTCCACGGTGCATGGCCTCAAGGTCCTCATGAAGGAGGACTTCACGCCGACCCAGGCCGACCCCGTCGTGTTCACGTGGGCGCCGGTCGTGGTCTTCGGGGCGGCGGCGATGAGCGCCCTGGTGCTCCCGTTCGCACCCGGCCTGTACGGCCAGGACTTCAATCTCGGGCTGCTCTACTTCTTCGCGATCGGCGGCATGACGGTCGTCGGCCTGCTGATGGGCGGCTGGGCGAGCTTCAACAAGTACTCGCTCCTCGGTGGCATCCGCTCGGCGGCCCAGATCGTGAGCTACGAGATCCCGCTGACCCTGTCGGTCGTCGGCCTGATCCTGCTCGCCGGCACGATGAGCCTCAACCAGATCGTGCTGCAGCAGGGCGGGACCGATGCCGCCGGCGTGACGCACGGCTCCGGCTGGTTCACGGACTGGTACGTGTTCCGGCAGCCGCTCGGCTTCCTCATCTTCGCGATCGCGGCAACGGCCGAGGCGAACCGGACCCCGTTCGACCTCACGGAGGCGGACTCGGAGATCGTGGCGGGCTTTGCGACCGAGTACTCGGGCATGCGCTTCGGCTTCTTCTTCTTCGCCGAGTACATCGGCGTGTTCATCATCTCGGCGCTCACCACGGTGCTGTTCCTCGGCGGCTGGAATGCGCCGTTCCCCGTGCCCCACATCAGCTGGATCATCGACCCGAGCTCGTTCGGGCTGTGGCTGCTCATCGGGGTCATGGTGGTGCCGCTGATCGCCACCCTGATCTTCGCCGCGCCCTTCTACCTGTTCCGCTCGAAGACCCGCTGGTGGGTCGCGTTGATCATCGGGTTCGTGCTGTTCAACGTCGCCGCGGGCGGCCTGCTGTTCCTGTGGGCCTACATCAACTTCGACTGGGTCGCCGGACTGCTCTGGTTCCTGGGCAAGGCGTTCGGGCTCGTGTTCCTGTTCGTGTGGATGCGTGGCACGCTGCCCCGGGTCCGCATCGACCAGCTCATGGGCTTCGCGTGGAAATGGCTCCTGCCAGCGTCGCTCCTGAACCTGTTCATCACCGCGGCGGCGGTCGTCGTCATCGATCGGATCAGGGGCTGAGCCGATGAGCATGCTGCCAAGCCTCGTCCCCGGCCTCGGCATCGTGAAGGGCATGGCGCTGACGCTGCGCCGGTTCTTCCAGCCGAAGGCGACGGTGCTGTACCCGGAGATGCCACCCGACGTCGCCACGAAGTTCCGCGGCCGGCTGCAGCTGCTGTACGACGAGTACGGCGGCCTCAAGTGCGAGACCTGCTTCCAGTGCGCCCAGGCCTGCCCGATCGAGTGCATCGACATGGGCGGCATGGACACGAAGGGCCGCTTCCACGTCCACTGGGG
>DASSHR010000438.1:0-1561 GCA_035692745.1 Candidatus Limnocylindrales bacterium
CCTCGGTCGGCTACTTGAGGTAGTCGAGCTCGGAGTACGACCAGACCCGGTCGAGCACGTAGTGGCCGTCGCCCTCCGGGTCGAGCAGCGCCGCGCGCGACGCCAGGATCATCACGTACGGGTAGAGCCGGACGTTCACGAGCTCGTCGCCGCGGAACGCCAGCGACACGACGACCCCTTCCTGCGTGTTCTGCCAGAAATCCTGGCCGTACTGGAAGTTGCCGGGCCCGGCATCGACGACGCTGACGCCACCCTCCTGCTGCCGCAGGTACACCGCGCCGGACACGTGCAGCCCGCCGCCGAGCACCTGGTCACAGCCGGCGGCATCCATCCAGCCGAGGGCTTTCACCTGGTTCGGGAAGAGCTGCTCGCGGTATTCCGAGCCGGCCCACCACTGCGGGTCGCAGACGATGACGTTCGCGCCGGCGTCCTTCGCCCGCTTGACCGCGGCATTCACGTTCGACTTCGTCAGCCACGCCACGCCGGGCGTGTCGGCGGCCGCGTGGGTCGGGCCGGGCACGTTGTCCCACGACACGAACGCGACCTTCTGGCCGGCCACGGTGAGGTACGCGGGCTCGAGCGCCTGGTCCAGGTTCATGCCCAGCCCGGTGTGCGGGAAGGTGTGCTTGTCGAGCAGGTCGAGCGTCGACTGGATGCCGCGCACGCCGCGATCGCTCTGATGGTCCGCCGGCAGGTACACGGCATCGATGCCGAGGAAGTCCGCCCACCGATCGAGCACGTCCTCGGGCACGGACAGGCCCGCCGCCTGGTTGGCGGGATGCCAGTCCTTCGTCGGGAGGACCGGGCACTTCAGGTTGCCGAGCGTCACGTCCGAGCTGGCGATCAGCTTCGAGGTGACGCCGTCGTTGCCCGTCTCGACCGGGCGGACGATCGGATGGCGGTCGATGCCGGGCGGCGGGTTCGGGTTCGGGATCGGCGGGCCCTTGTACTTCGCGGTCCCGCCGTCGAAGACCCAGTCCCAGCCCTTGCCGAGGGTCACCGCCTGCCGGGCGCCGCCACGATCCGCGCACAGGCTGCCGGTCTCGTTCAGCGTCCAGACCTGGCCCTGCTCGGCGTCCGGCACGACCCAGGCCGGATCGATCGGCGGGCTGCCGATTGCCGATCCCATCAGCGGATAGGGCAGCGCGCGCGCCTCGGGGCCACCGAACAGGTCCGGCCCGAAGAGCCCGAATGGGCCGTCGCCCGCGAAGGCGATCACCTTCGTCGCCGGCTCGACCAGGCCGACGGGCAGCAGGGCCAGCCGATCTGGATCGTCCTGCAGCAGTGACGCGATCCTCGGCGCGGGGACGCACGCCGCAAGGCTGGCGCTCGAGAGCTGCGCGCTTTCGATGCCGCATGGCATGGCGAGCTTGCCGCTGCTCGAGATCGCGTCGAGCTCGTCCATCGTGATCACGGTCCGGTTGTTCGACATGCCCGTGACGACGGCGAGCGGGAACGAGGCCGGGATCGTGCCCGGGGTTGGGCTCGGCAGGACGGTCGGGACGGGCGCGGTGGCCGTGGCGCCGGGCGCAAGCGTGGGGCCAGGCCCGGTCGACGGCTC
>DASSHR010000439.1:0-33321 GCA_035692745.1 Candidatus Limnocylindrales bacterium
GCACGTGGAATCGGGTCCGCTCGTCAGGTCCAGCTACCACGCCCGCGACCAGGTCCCGGGCGCGGAGCTCAAGGCGCTCAGGCGGCGTCAGGCGACGATCGACGCCGATGGAAGGGTCGTCCCGCTCGCCGGCTGACCCGAGCAGCGAGATGCGCGGCTACTCGTCCCCGGGATCGGGGGCCGCGGGAAGCCAGAACCCGAACTCCGCCCCGCCGGTGGCCCGTTCCGTGGCTGACCGGGCCCACACGCGACCGCCCATCGCCTCGATCAGCGCGCGCGACACGAACAGCCCGATCCCGGCCCCGGATGCCTGCCGGATCGCATCGCGGGTCCGGAAGAACAGGCTCCACAGCCGTTCGGTCGGCTCGTCGCCCAGCCCTGGGCCTTCGTCCGTCACGGTCACCTGGACGCCGCCATCGAGCTGCCGGGCCGCTGTCCGGACCGTGGTGCCCGCCGGGCTGTACTTCACGGCGTTGCTCAGGAAGTTCCGCAGCACCTGCTCGACATAGGTTGCATCGCCGAGGACCAGCGGCAGCTCCGGCTCGATGACCGCTTCGAAGGTGTGGCCCTCGGATCGATCTCCTTCGCTCTGGACCGCGGCGCGAACGACGTGCCCGATGACGAGGGGATCGTCGGCCGCCTCCAGCCGTCCGCCTTCGGCCCGGCTGAGCACGAGGAGATCCTCCGTGAGCCGTCGGAGCCTGTCCGCCTCCGTCTCGATGTCCTGCAGGTGGCCGGTGAGATCCTCTGGCGACATTGCGCGGTGGCGCGCTCGGAGCAGGTGGCTCATGCCGTAGATCGTGGTGATCGGCGTCCGGAGCTCGTGGCTCACGACACCGACGAAGGCGTCCTGGAAGTCGCGCGCCTGCCGCTCCCGGGCGTACTGCGCCTCGAGGTTCGCGGCGGCGGCAGCAAGCTCATCGGCGAGCTTCCGGCTTGCCACGCGCTCGAGCTCCAGCTCGTGATTCGTCGCCAGGAGCTCGCGCTCCCATTGTGACCGGGCCCGAATCCGGACGATCACCGCTGCGTATGCCACGTCGCCCGGGCCGTCCGTGCGTTCGATGTTGAGCAGGATCGGAACGGGTTCCTGCGCGCCGGCGAGCGTGAGGAAGACCTCTTCGACGCGGCCGTCGGCGAGCAACGCCGGCGCGACGTGGGTCTGGAAGAGAATCCGCGCCGGCGTGCTGAGCAGCGCCTCGAACGGCTGCCCGATGATCTCCGCGATGGTGCGACCCGTGATCGATGCGAGCCGTTGATTCACGGCCACCACCCGAAGGCCGGCGTCGAGGGTGAGCGCGCCCGCCGGGAGGTGTGCGACCAGGCCTGCGGTCTCGAGATCCGCGCTCAGGCCGTCGCCGGCTCCGCTTGTCGTTGCCGCAGCCATGACTGGATCGCGCTGACGGTCTCCCGCGGATGGCTCACGTGTGGGCAATGGCCCGTCCCTTCGATCACGCGCAGCGTGCTGTCCCTCAGGCGCGCATCAAGGTACCGCCCCACCTCCATCGGCGCGATCACGTCCTCCGACACCTGGATGATGAGCGAGGGCACCGTGACCCGCGACAGGTCCTCCCGGTTGTCGGCGAGGAAGGTGACCTCGGCGAACTGGCGGGCCATCGTCGGATCGATCGAGCAGAAGGTGGCCTCGAGATCCGACGCGAGCTCCGGTCGATCCGGATTGCCCATCACCACCGGGGCGAGGTACGTCGCCCAACCGGTCGCGTTGACATCCATCATGTGGAGGAGGCCGTCGATGTCGGCCGGCGCGAAGCCGCCTCGGTAATCGGGCGGATCGTCGAGGTAGCGCGGCGACGGGGTGACCAGGACGAGCTCGCCGAACCGCTCCGGCTCCGCGATCGACGCGAGCATGGCCACGGTCGCGCTGACCGAATGGCCGACCAGGACGACATCCTCGAGCTCGAGCGCTCGGCAGATGTCGAGGACATCCTGCGCATACCCGTCGAGCGTGGCGTAGCGGACGGGGTCATAGGCATCGCGTTCAGACGCGCCGGCGCCGACGTAGTCGAACGTGATGACGCGGAAGTCGTCCTCGAACGCGGGCGCGACGAACCGCCACAGCTGCTGGTCACAACCGAATCCGTGCGCGAAGACGATCGGCTGTCCCGACGGATTGCCGGCGACGCGGACGGCGTGGCGGCGGAGGACGTCGCGCAAGGCCGCAGCGTACCGGGGTTCCCGCGGTGGGGCGTCTCAGGCGCGAGGTCGCGGAGCTCCGCGAACGGTTCGCGCTTCGCCCGCCGGACGTGCCGGCACGCGCGCCCGTGGAGCCGCGACCGCCCCGCGGCAAGCCGATCGTGCACGCGCGGCGCGAGCGGAGTAGCGACGTCGCCCAGCTGGAGCTGCCGCTGAGCGCCTGAGCCGTCCGCTAGAATCGCGCCCAGATGGTGCGCCAGCTTCCCCGAACCACCCCGCTCGCCGAGCTCCACTGTCATCTCGGCGCGGCGGTCACGCCGGCGATCATGTGGGGCATCGCGCATTCGCAGGGGATCAAGCTCCCGACGAAGGACTACTGGGAGTTCCGCGAGCTGATCACGGTCCCGACGAAGGGCTCGAAGTCATTCGACGGCTACCTCCAGCTCTTCCACTGGACGGAGCTCATCCAGTCCTCGCCGCTCGCGGTCGAGCGCAGCGTGTACGAGGTCGTCGGCGGCGCGTACCGCAAGAACAACATCACGACGATGGAGCTCCGCTTCAATCCGATGAAGCGGAACCGCGGTGGCGAGCAGGACCTCGACCACATCATCGCCGCGGCCACCCGCGGCATGGACCGGGCGAGCCTCGAGTATCCGGTCAAGCCGGGCCTCATCTTCTGCCTCGACCGGGCCTTTCCGTACGAGCTCAACGAGATCCTGGTCGAGAAGGCGATCGCGTGGCGGGATCGCGGCGTCGTCGGCGTGGACATCGCCGGCCCCGAATCCGCGACCTTCCGCGTTGCCGATTACCGCCGGCTGATGCGCCGCGCTCGCCAGTTCGGACTGGGGATCACGGTCCACACCGGAGAATCCGGACCCGCCGAGGAAGTCGCGCGTGTCGTCGAGCTGCTCGAACCGGACCGGATCGGCCACGGCGTGAAGGCCGCCTACGACCCGCGGGCGATGGCGATGCTCCACGATCGCGGCATCGTCCTGGAGATCTGTCCGACCTCGAACCTCAATACGCGCGTCGTGTCGGGTTGGGACGAGATCCGCTGGATCCTCGACACGTTCCGGCGCAACGGGGTCCGCTTCATCATCTCCACCGACGGCCCGGAGATGCTGCAGACCTACATCCGGGACGAGCTCGCCACGCTCGGGCGCCTCGGCATCCTGTCGATGAAGGAGCAGGAGGACATCGCTGCGACCACGATGGCCGCGTCCTTCGTTCGCAACGTCTCCGACGTCCCGCTGACCGAGCACCTGCCGCCGACGCGGACGGCCGTGGAGCGGGAAGAGGCCTAGTCGGCCAGCGAGCCGACCTTGTAGGTGCAGCAGCGGTCGCCCGACGCGATGTGCGACTCGCGCACGACGTCGGCGCAGAGGACCTCCTGGAACAGCGCCAGCTCGGCATCGCACGGGGCGGAGGTCCGACGCGCGATCTTGTCGATGGCGCAGTTGTGCTCGCGGAGCCGCAGCGTGCCGTCCTCGGCCACGAGCGCGTCGGCGAGATAGCCCGCCTCGTCCTGCAGCTGAGCAAGGACGCGGACGCGATCGGCGAGCGGCGCGTCATCCGGGAGGCGCTCGGCCATGTGCCGCCGCGTGCGATCGCCGATCTGCCGCCGTCGGGCGGCGAACACCTGCTCGACGAGATCGGCGCCGCCGACCGCTTCGATCGCCTTCACGAGGCCTGACGCGAACCCGCCGTAGTCCGTCGGAAAGAGGCCCTGCGCGTCGGCGGTGACGTCGTACACGTGCCGCGGGCGGCCGACACCGTGCTTCTCCGCGGCGTGGCTCACGAGGCCCGCCTCCTCGAGCGCGTAGAGCTGCTGGAGGATGCCGGTCCGGCTCGCGCCGAGGGCCGCCGCGAGGCCGTCGGGGGTCGATGGCCCGACCTGCCGCAGGTGCACGAGGATCTCGTGTCGGATGGCGGAGGGGGACGGCGCAGCGTTGCCGGGTCGAGGCTGCGAGATGCCCCCGACAGGCTGTCCCATAGCCGGACAGTAGCAGGAATGCAGGCGCAGGCCATGTGCCACGCTCGTGCGTCGACAGCCGGCTCGGACGCTTGCCGCTGCTAACCTCGACCGCATGGATTTCGACCTCGACAGCGAGCACCAGCTGCTCCGTTCCACGATCCGCGACTTCATGGAGAAGGAGGTCGCGCCGGTCATCGAGCGGCACGAGAAGGAACACAGCTTCCCGGTCGACGTCGTCAAGCGGCTCGGCGAGATGGGCTGGCTCGGCATCCCGATCCCGGAGGACGAGGGCGGGGCCGGCATGGACACCCTGGCCTACGCGATCGCCATCGAGGAGATCGGGCGCGTCTGGGGCTCGCTGGGGCTGATCGTCGCGGCGCACACCTCGCTCGGCTGCGGTCCGCTGCACCTCGCCGGCACCAAGGAGCAGAAGGACCGCTGGCTCGTACCGATGGCCGGCGGCCAGGTCATCGGCGCGTACGGGCTCACCGAGCCGGGCGCCGGCTCCGACGCGGGGGGCACGCGGACGACGGCACGCTGGGAGGGCGAGGGCGGCGGCGAGTTCGAGCCGGGCGCGAGCGGCGAGTGGGTCATCGACGGCAGCAAGCGCTTCATCACGAACGCGGGCCAGGCCGGCACGTACATCATCACCGCCCGGACCGGCACGAAGGACGGCGGCGGCGCCGAGATCTCTGCCTTCATCCTGCCCGCCGACACGCCGGGCTTCCGTGTCGTCCGCATCGAGGAAAAGCTCGGGCTGCACGCTTCGGCGACGGGCGAGCTGGCGTTCGATCGCTGTCGGATCCCGGCCGACAACCTGCTCGGCGAGCGCGGCGACGGCTTCCGGATGTTCCTCAAGATCCTCGACGGGGGTCGGATCTCCATCGGGGCACTGGCGCTCGGGATCGCGCAGGGCGCGTACGACGCGGCCGTGCCATATGCGCAGACGCGCGAGCAGTTCGGCAAGCCCATCGGCAGCTTCCAGGGCGTCGCGTTCATGATTGCCGACATGGCGACCGAGATCGAGGCCGCCCGGAACATGGTCTGGAAGTCGGCGTGGCTCAAGGACCAGGGCCGCGACTACTCGCTGGTCGCGGCGCAGGCGAAGCTCTTCGCGTCGGAGGTTTCGTCGCGCGTCACGAACGCGGCCATCCAGGTTCACGGCGGCTATGGCTACGTGACCGAGTACCCGGTCGAGCGCTACCTGCGCGACGCGAAGCTCACGGAGATCGGGGAGGGGACCAGCCAGGTCCAGCGCCTCGTCATCGCGCGGCGGATCCTGGGGCTGCGGGTCGGCTAGCTCGGGCCGGCGACCCGGCGCGTCGGCGGCCACGCGGCCGGCGTCAGCGCGTCAGATTCGAACGCGGACGAGCCGGACGTTGAGCCGCAGGTCACCGACACAGGTCTGCAGCGTCATGCTCGGGACGGACTGGCCGGCAATCGCCCAGCGCGAGTTGACGGGGTTCACGACCCGCCACTCCGTCACCTCGTACACCGACAGACGCCCCGCGCCATCGGTGTAGTACGCCCGCATGCCGACGTGGAGCCGGCCCCGCTTGTACGCGACGTTGAGCGGCTTGAACACGCCCCATGCATGGCCCAGCAGGTAGACGTTGTTCCGACCTGCACAGCCCCAGCGGTACACGAAGTTGGCCGGCTCCCGCGTGCGGGAGCACGGGTACGAATGCACCGTGCGGGAGATGCCGAGCGATGGGAACCAGAAGTGGTTCGTGCCGGTATATCGCTCCGAAGCGCTCGAGGCGGGCTTCGGGCCTGCTGGCGCCGCTGCCGGCGCAGGCGGCAGGTCGAGCGTGGTCACGGCTGCCGCCACCCCCGCACCGACGACCCCCGAGCCAGGGAGCGTCGACGGAGCCCGAACGGCGACGAGCTCGATCTGCTCCAGCTTCACGCTCGGAACACCAAGCGCAGGAGCAGCCTCCGGGCGCCCGTGCCGAAGCGGCTCCGGAGCGGCCCACGGCGAGCTCCCGCCGCCCGCGGCGATCGCGATCGCGGCGAGCAGGGCGACCGGGAGCGCGACGCGCCTTGGTGCGAGCGAGCTGTCCACGCTGCAACGGTGCCGGGACGCCCCGGTTAGGGGTATCGCCCGTCCGTTCAGAAATCACGTGGCCGATGGAGCGGTCCCGGTCCGGTCCGGCCGGCGGGACGGGAGAAAGGTCCGGGGTGGGGTGCGGCTTCCTCAGCCGCCAGTTCCGGCGGCTGCCGTGAGCGCCGCCCGGACTGCCGCGCCGAACTGCGGCGGCCATGGACCCTGGCCGGCGAGCACGTAGGGCGAGGTCGACACGATCTCGAACGTCGCCGGATCGTCCGCCCATTCGGCGACACAAGCATCGACGTCGGGCTGGCGGCGCTCCCAGGCATCGCGGTCGCGGAAGATATAGATCCGAAGCGTGACCGGCGTCGCCTGGTCGAGGCCCTGCGCTTCGAACCGGATCGCGGTGGGCGCCAGCGTCGGGTCGTCGCAGCCGGCGTCGCCGGAGGTCCAGTCCTCGATCTCGACGCCCAGGCGCCCGAGCTGCCCCGACAGCTCCGGGAACGATTCCGGAGCCGGCGCGGGAGGCGACACCGTGAGGGCGCCGCAGCCGGCAAGGCTGCCGAGCAGTCCACAGATGAGCGCCAGGCGCGCAGCCACGCGGATCACGACCGACTCCGCGCGCCGGTGGCCGCACGCGCCGCGGCGAGGGCTTCGAACGGGGCCAACGCGGTCGGATCCGCGAGCGCATCGCGCGACGCCGCGACGTCAGGGGCGGCGCCGAGCAGGATCCGCTTCACCGGCACCTCCAGCTTCTTGCCCGACAGTGTGCGCGGGATTGCCGGAACCGCGGTGATGGAGTCCGGGACGTGCCGCGGCGAGAGGTCGTCGCGGAGGGCGGACCCGATCCGGCGTCGCAGCGCATCGTCCAGCGGCGCGCCGTCGCGCGTCGCGACGAACAGGAGGAGCTCGCCCGGGCCGCCGTCCGGATCCTCGAGGTGGACCACGAGGCTGTCGGCGATCTCGGGCAGCGCCTCGATGACGCCGTAGAACTCCGCCGTCCCGATCCGCACGCCGCCGCGCTTGAGCGTGGCGTCGCTGCGCCCGGACACGATGCACGAGCCGCGCTCGGTGATGGTCAGCCAGTCGCCATGACGCCAGACGCCCGGGTACGTCGCGAAGTACGCCTCGCGAAGGCGCGAGCCATCCTCGTCGCCCCAGAAGCCGACCGGCATCGACGGCATGGGCGCGGTGATCACGAGCTCGCCCTCGCGTCCCACGACCGGGCGGCCGCCTTCGTCGAACGCCTCGACCTTCGCGCCGAGCATCCGGCAGCTGATCTCGCCGGCCCACACCGGCACGAGCGGCGACGGGCCGAGGAAGCCGGTGCACAGGTCCGTGCCGCCGCTGAGCGATCCGAGCTGGGCCGTCGATGACACGGCGTCGTGGACCCAGCGGAACCCCGCGGCCGGGAGCGGCGCACCGGTCGAGCCGACGCCGCGCAGCGCCGACAGGTCGCGCTCGCGGCCAGGTTCGAGGCCCGCCCTGCGGCAGCCCATGATGAACGGCGCCCCGAGCCCGAGGTACATCGTCCGGGTCTCCGCTGCGAGCTGCCACAGCGCGCCGAGGTCCGGCCATGCCGGGTTGCCGTCGAACGTGACGACCGTCGACCCGACCGCGAGCCCGCTGATCAGGTAGTTCCACATCATCCAGCCGGTCGTCGAGAACCACAGGAACCGGTCGGCCGGGCCGAGGTCCGTATGCAGCGCGAGCGCCTTCAGGTGCTCGAGCGTGATGCCGCCGTGGCCGTGAACGATCGGCTTCGGCAGCCCGGTCGTCCCCGACGAGTACAGGATGTACAGCGGGTGGTCGAACGGGACCGACTCGAAGGCCAGCTCGCCTGCCTCGCCCAGGAGCTCCGACCAGGGCACGGCGTCGGCGATGCCCGCCGCCGCGGCGGGGTCGAGATACGGGAGGATCACCGTCGCCTCGAGCGACGGCAGCGCGGCACGGATCTCCGCCAGCTCAGCTGTCCGGTCGATCGCCTTGTCGCCGTAGCGGTAGCCATCGATCGCGAGCAGCACCTTCGGCTCGATCTGGGCAAGCCGGTCGATCACCGCGCGAACGCCGAACTCCGGCGCGCACGACGACCAGATCGCCCCGAGGCTCGTGGTCGCGAGGAGCGCCACGATCGTCTCGGGGATGTTGGGCAGGTACGCGGCCACTCGGTCCCCCCGTGCGACGCCCAGCCGCACGAGGCCCGCCCGACAGCGGCCGACGGCGGCCCGCAGCTCGGCGGCGGTGAGCTCCGACGGCGGGCGCGACTGCGACCGTCCGATGACGACGACGTCGACGTCGGTCCGGCCCGGAAGCCGGAGCATCTGCTCCGCGTAGTTGAGCGTCGCCCCCGGGAACCAGCGCGCGCCCGGCATCCGGGCGTCGGCGAGGTCGGCAGTGGGCGGCTCGTGGGTCACGACCTCGAAGTGATCCCAGATGGAGCGCCAGAATGCGCCCGGCTCGTCGACCGACCAGCGCCACAGCGCGCCGTAGCCGTCGAAGTGCAGGTCGTTGGTCTGGCCGAGCCAGGCGAGGTACCGGCCCATGCGCGAGCGCTCGAGGACGTCGGGAGGCGGTGACCAGAGGATCTCGGGGCTCGTGCCGTCGCCGGCGTCGGCGGTCCGCTCGCTCGTCACCCGAGCACGGTAGCCGAAGTGGAGCTCAGGCCTTCACGCCCGCCCAGCGCTCGTACAGGACCGCGACCGACGTGCTCGTCTCGTAGCCGCTGCCCTCCTGCCCGAACGCCGTCCCCGCGTGGCGGAGCGGCATCGTCGTCATCGAGAGCATCCGAAGGCCGCTGTCGGCCCGAGCGGTCGCGTCAGCGGCGATGCCGCTGAAGATCGCGACGGGATCGACTTCCGTGCCCACGTCCCCCGGAACGTACAGGACCAGGAGGTGATCCGGCCCGGCCTCGAACTCCTGCATGTCCATCTGGTCCTCGCCTCCTCGTCGCGGCCGCAGCGGCCGCAGCGGCTGAGCGGCCGACCTACCCGCCGCGTGCTCGCTTCTTCGCCTCGCGCAGCCGCGCCAGCGTATCCATCGGCTCGGCCTCGGTCGAGGCCGGCGAAGCGCCCGCTGCGGATGCCGCTGTCGGGCTCGTGGTCGACGATGGCGCCGCGGCGGCCGACGCCGCCGGCGCATCGACAGGCCTGGGCGCCGGTCCCGAGCCTGCCGGTCGGATCTCCTTCACGGCCGCCGGCGCGCCGGCGGCCGGGGCCGTCGGTCGTGTCTCCTCCGGTCGTCGAAGCAGTGCCGCGCGCGCCGAGCTGCCCGCTGCGCGCTCCCGTGCCGCCAGCATCCCTTCGCCGGCTGCCGTTCGGGGAGCCGCGGCGCCGCGTCCGCGCCAGCGCCGGCCGGCCCACGCCCGTGCGTCACGGAGCTCGCGCCGGCCCAACGACACGCGGCGCAGGGCCACGTCCAGCGGCCACAGGAGCAGCGCCAGCACGAGCAGCCACGGCCAGAGCTCCGTGAATGACGAGGTCAGCTTGAGGTCGTGCACCCACGGGTCTGTGGCAAGGACGACCTCCTTGCCGCCCGTTGCGGATCGGAGTGCCGCCAGGAAGGGCACGTTGACGCCGAGGATCCGGTACTCCGCGGCCACGGGCTCCACCAGCCCGACCGTCCGCCCCAGCGGCGCCGCGCCGGATCGCGTCTGCGTGATCCGGATCGCATACGCGCCGGAGTCGATCTCGCCGAGATCCTGCTCGTACACGCCCGGCGCGACCTGGTCGAGCGTCACGTCGTGCGCGGCGAGGTCCGGCCCGACCACGGACGCGAACGTCTGGTAGAAGTCGCGCGGCGAGCCGTCCGCCTCGACGCTCTCGACGTGCAGCCGCGTCCGGCCGTCGAGCGTCTCGAATCGCGCTTCGATGCCCGCGGTCTCCTCGCCCGGGAACGTCCAGCTGACGAGCTGGCTGAAGAAGCGCGTGAACCCGCTCCAGCCGACCCAGTTCTTCGCCCATCGACCGGTGGAATCCGACGTCCACGCGACCGATCGGCCCAGGCCGTACTGCCACTGGGCGAGGATCGGGTCGTCGCGCGTCGAGACGAGCACCTGCTGCGCCGCCGACTTCAGCGTCGTGCCGTCGTAGCCCAGCAGGCGCGGGAGGCCGTCCTCGAGGCCGTGGATGATCGGGGAATCGCTCGTCTGGATCGGGAAGAACGGCTCCTCGACGATCTGCTGGCCCGCGACCTGCTGCGTCTCCTTGAGGAAGATGTCGGGGATCGAGGCCGGGTTCGTCGCGGCGTAGAAGCGGCCGCCACCCTGCGTCGCGAGGTCCTGGAGGAACGGGTTCGCGCCGCCGCCCGCGCCGACCGTCGAGAGCGTGATCCCGTCGGCCTTCATCTTCGCCAGGATGTCCGTGTACTCCCCGGAGCGCGACCAGCCGTCGGTCAAGAGGATGATGTGGCGCCGCGTCGCCGACACCTTCTCGAGCGAATCGACCGCCTGGGTCAGGCCCGCGAAGATGTTCGTTGTGCCGAGCGGCTGGATGCCGCCGATCGCGCCTTCGAGATCCGTGACATTGCCGAGGGGCTGCGTCTGGACGACCCAGTGGGCCGAATCGTCGAACGCCACGACGCCCAGCTCGTCCTTGGCCGACAGGGCAGCAGCCGCGCGCAGGATTGCCTCCTTGCCGATGTCGACCTTGCGCACGCCCTGCAGCTGCCCGCCGCCGCCCTGGCCGCCGTTGAACGAGTTGCAGTGGCAGGCATCCATCGAGCCGGACTTGTCGATGACGACGACGAGTGCGATGTCCGGCTCCTTCTGCCGGTTGCGGACGCCCATGTCCACCGGCAGCAGCTCCTCCATCGGCGTCTTCGTGTAGCCGCCGGCCCCGTAGGCGTTCGGCCCGCCGATCATCACGAGGCCCCGGCCGAGGGTCTGCACGTACGCCTGCATCGCGAGCAGCTGCTTGTCGTTGAAGCGGATCCGCGGGACGTCGACGACCACGATGCTGTCGTAATCCAGGAGGTCGACCGGATTCTCGGAGATGGCCTCGGGCACGAGCGTGTCCACGACCTGGCCTTCCTGCTCGAGCGCCGCGACCAGCTCCGCGCCGACCGCCTCGTTGCCCGGCAGGACCAGGATCTTCGGCACGCCCTTCACGATCGTGTTCGAGTCGGCGCGGTCGTTCTGGCTGAACGTGTCCTGCGCCGCTTCGACCGTGGCGCGGAAGATGATGAAGCCGGGGCTGTCGAGCCTGAGCGCGCACGGATCGACCGCGTTCGGGCAGGAGAACGTCACCCGGTTTGCGCCGGGCTTGAGGTCGACGCGCTGGACACCGACCTGGGCGCCGTTCATGAACAGCCGCACGGTGGCCGGCTGCGCCACGCTCGACGTGATGTCGGCCACGGCATCGATCTGCTCGTGGATCTTCGCCGTCGATGGGGTGGTCAGCCGATCGACGAGCACCTCGTCGCGATCGACGAGGCCGATCACCTTCGTCTCGATCTGGATGCCCCGCGCCGCGGCGAGCGCCGCTTCCCGCTGGCCGCGTCCCGTCGTGTCGTTGCCGTCGGAGACGAGGACGATGCGCTTCTGCGAGGCGTCCGGGAACAGCGCCGACGCGAGCCGGAGCGCCTCGCCGATGTCGGTCGCGCCCTGTACGGGTGCGCTCCGCAGCCGGTCGATGTCGCGGACCTCCTCGGGCAGCCGTTCGACGAGCGCGTCCTTGCCGAACGCGACGATGCCCGCCTGGTCGCCCTCGGGCATGACGTCGAGCGTCTCGCGCAGGAACGCGAGCGCGTTCTCGCGGCCGGCCTCGCCCACGCTGTCCGAGAGGTCCACGACGAACACGGTCGCGAGGCGATCGACCGGCAGCACGAGCTGGAAGCCCGCGAGGGCGAGGACGAGGGCGGAGAGCAGCAGCGTCCGGATCCCCACCGCGGCGCGCCGCCGGCCCGCACCGATTCGCCGGCGCGCGGCGAGGTACGGGATGAACGTGATCAGCAGTGCCGGCACCAGCAGGAGGAGCCAGAGCGGCGTTTCGAAGCGGAGGCCCATCAGCGCGCGCTCCGTCCGCCTGCGGGGCCGGGCCCGGCAGGTCCCGACGCCCTGGGCGCAGCCGACAGGGCGCCGCGACCGCGCAGCCCGCGCCACAGCCGCGTGACCGCGTCACGGTGGTAGACGAGCCACTCGAGGAGCAGGGCCGCAATGACAATGAGCACGATCAGGACCCAGAGCTCGTCGCGCGCCATGGGCTGGGCCGTGCCCGCGCCGGTGCCCGGCGTTCCAGAGGCGCCCGGCGCGAGCGTCGGCACGGGACCGGCGGAGGCCGTGGGCGCCGGGGAGGCGCCGGACTCGCCCGGTGTCGCCTGCGGCCCGGCCCTGCCGAGCGCGACGATAGCGTCAGGGGAGCCGGGCGCGATGTTCGATTCGCCGGCGTCGAACAGGTCGACCGCGAACCTGACGGGCGCATTCGGATCCGGCGGCGGCGACGTCGGCGCCGGGGTGGGAGTGGCGCCCGGCGCCAGGGTGGGCGGTGGACCGGAGGTCGCCGGGGTCGGCGCCGTGGTGGGAGCGGCCGCGCTTCCCGACGGCCCCGGCGTGGCGTTGGGGAACATCGGAGATGCGGAGTACACGCCCAGGAGATCCGTCTGGCTGAAGATCACGGACGGCGCACCGACCGTTGCCGGCACCAGCTCCACTGTGCTGCCATCCGGCCGCGTGACCATGACCGAGGACGCGCCGGACGGCACCGGCAGCGTCACGGGATCGCCCGGCGCAAGGGCATCGGAGGGCGCCGCGGACGCCCCGAGCAGCTCGCCCGAGAGGTTCGCCATGAGCAGCGGGAAGGCGACCTGGAGCGGCAGGTCGGAGTTCCGCGGCAGGAACGCGAGCACGCCGGCTTTGCGCCCGTTCAGCTCCCCGACGTAGAGCAGTGGCGAGCCGGCCGGGCCGGGGATGACCGTCCGCGCCCACGTGGGCTGGACGAGCTTCGTCGCCTTGCCGATGTGGACGCTGGACAGGTCCACGTACTTGAGGATCGGCTCGTCCGGCGACGTGGTTCCGATCCCGGGATCGGTGAGCGTCCCGGCCACCTCGCCGAGATCGCTCGAGCTCGGGGGCGCGACCGCCAGCACGGCGGCTCTCGGCAGCTCGGGCGGCAGGAAGCCCTCGAAGATGATCAGGTCGAAGAGCTCGGGGTGCGTGTCCGGGCCGTACTTCTCGGGCGCCACGCCGTACAGCTCGGTGTGCGGCAGGTACGTCAGTGCGGTCTCGAGGTACGGGTCGCCCTGCCCGACGAGCAGGACCCGTCGCAGCCGGTCCGGGGGCACGACCGCCCACGCGCGGTCGTCGAGGGCCAGCGCATCCGGCGTGTCGGTCTCGGGCTCGCCGGTCGCGCTCGTGAGCCGGACCTCGATGACCGAGATGCCCGGCTTGACGTCGTCGAGGATGGCCTCCGTGCGGGTCTGCGGGTCGAGCGGCGGCAGGTCGCGGGATTCGAGGAGCACGCCGTCGCCGTAGATCTTCAGCGTGCGCTTCGCGGGTTCGAGGTCGAGGTTGGCCACGCTCACGAACACGGACCGCGTGACGCCCGACGAGGACGCGCGAACCGCGAGCGCGACGATGGCCTGGTTTTTCGCCTCCCGCCCGACCTGGATGACCTTGACCTCGTGGTTCACCGACGTCGCCGGCTTGATCGCGAGGGCGGCGTCGGTCGCCACGAGGATGTCTGCATCACCGGCGCGCGAGGCCAGCGCGTCGGCCAGGTTGAGCGCGTCACCGAGGTCGCCCGTCGATGGTGAGACGCTGATCGAGTCGATGGCCGCCCGGACGCGGCCGAGATCGGTGGTGCCGCTGACGACGACCCGGGCCGTCCGTCCCGCGGCGATGACGCTGACGGTGCCACCCGCCGGCAGCTCCTTCAGCGCCTCGATCACCTTGTCCTTCGCCTGCTGGAGCCGCGTCGGCGGGGTGTCGGTGGAGCCCATGCTCGCGGAGGTGTCCATGACGATGACGACGTCGCCGGCGAGGCCCGCCGGGCGCTCGACGAACGGCCGCGCGGCGAGGATCGCGAGCAGCGCCACCAGCAGCAGCTGGAGCAGGAGCAGCAGGGATCGCCGCAGCTTCTGCCAGGGCGCATTCGCCTCGACGTCCGTCAGCAGGCGCTTCCACAGGAGCGTCGACGGCACGACCTGCTCGTCGCGCCGCAGCTTGAGCAGGTACATCGCCACGACGACGGGCAGGAACAGCAATCCCAGCAGCGCGAGCGGGGAGAGGAAGCTCACGCGAGCACTCGGCGGCGGCGGAGCTCCGCGAACACCAGGTCGGCGAGCGGCACGTCCGTGGACAGCGGCACGTACGTCGCCCCGCGCTTGCCGGCGAGGTCCGCGAAGCCCTCCTGCCACGCTGCCAGGCGGGCCTTGTAGTCGTCGATCGTCGCGAGGTCGACGGTCACGTCGAGCCCGTCCCCGGATTCGACGTCGACGAGCCGCATGTCGCCTTCGAGCACGGGATCGAGCTCCTCGGGCGAGAGGACGTGCAGGATGATCAGCTCCGAGCCGGTGGCGGCCAGCTCGCGGACCACCTTGTCGGCGCCCGGGTCCAGCAGGTCGGAGATCAGGATCAGGACGCCACGGCCGCTCAGCTGCGCTCCGGCGTGGCGCGCGGCCACGAGCAGGTCCGTGGTCCCGTCCGCCGCGGGCATCGACGACAGCGCTGACAGGAGACGGAAGACGCGACCCGAACCGCGGAGCGCGACCTGCCGGCGTCCCGCCCGACCGGCAAGCGCCGTGACGGCGACGCGATCCTCGGAGGCGAGGCCGATGTACCCGAGTGCCGCCGCGGCGCGCTTTGCGAACAGCAGCTTGGCCGGCGTTCCGGCGGCCATCGACGCCGAGCAGTCGATGAGGAAGCTGATGGTGACGTCCTCTTCCTCGACATACAGCTTGATGAACAGCTTCTCGAGGCGGGCGAGGACGTTCCAGTCGAGCTGGCGGAGGTCGTCGCCGAGCGAGTAGTCGCGGAAATCGGCGAACTCGACCGACTGGCCGCGCTTCACGGATCGCCGGCCGCCCTTCAGGCCGCCCCGGACGGGCTTCTTCATGACCAGGAGCAGCCGTTCCAGCTGGCGAAGGAAGCCCTCGTCGAACACCGTTGGGTCGATCTCGGACGGCAGGAACGCGGGCTTCTCGGAGCGCGCCGTCGGACGCCCATCCGGGCGCGCTTCCGTGCGCTGGGCGGGCGGCAGTGGTTCGGGGTTGAGGACCTGGTCCGTCATGCGCTGCTCGAGGCGGGGTGGCGCGCGCTCGGCGCGGTGCCGTCCGCCCTATTCGACGCTTGGAGCCGGAACGGCGTCGAGGATCGCGCGGACGATCGCCTCGGGGGTGATGCCCTCGGCCTCGCCCTCGAAGTTGAGGATCACGCGGTGTCGCAGCGCCGGCAGCGTGACCGAGCGGATGTCCTCGATCGAGACGTTGAACCGGCCGTCGAGGAGCGCGTAGATCTTGCCCGCGGTCACCAGCGCCTGCGCGCCGCGCGGCGACCCACCGTAGCGGACGTAGTCGCGCACCAGCTGCGGGGCGCGCGGCTGGTCCGGGTGGGTCGCCGCGAGGAGGCTCACCGCGTAGGCAGTGATGTGCGGCGCGATCGGGACGGCCCGGGCGAGCTGCTGCATCTCCACGATCTCGGCCGCGTTCGTGATCTTGGACGCCGTCGGCGCGGCAGCGCCCGTCGTGCGATCCATGATCGCGACGAGGTCCTCCTCGGAGGGGAAGGGGACCATGACCTTGAACAGGAACCGGTCGAGCTGGGCCTCGGGGAGGGGATACGTGCCCTCCATCTCGAGCGGGTTCTGCGTGGCCAGCACGAAGAACGGCGGCTCGAGCATGTAGCGGTTGCGAGCGACCGTGACCTGGTGCTCCTGCATCGCCTCGAGCAGGCTCGACTGTGTCTTCGGCGTGGCCCGGTTGATCTCGTCGGCGAGGACGAGGTTCGCGAAGATCGGGCCGGATTGGAACCGGAAGACCCGCTGGCCGTTCTCCTCGACGAGGATGTTCGTGCCCGTGATGTCCGCCGGCATGAGGTCCGGCGTGAACTGGACGCGGTTGAAGCTGCAGTCGATGACGTCGGCGATCGTCCGGACGAGCATCGTCTTGCCGAGTCCCGGGACGCCCTCGAGGAGGACGTGGCTGTTCGCGAGCAGGCCGGTCATGGTCTGCCGGACCAGCTCGCGCTGGCCGACGATGACCTTGCCGACCTCCCGCTCGATCGTGGCGGCACGCTCGGCGAACGCCTCGGGCGCGAGGTGCGGAGCGGCAGCAGCCGTCGAGCCGGGCGCCGTGGTCGTGTCCATGCGTAGCCTCCGTCGACCGCCGGGCGGTCAGTTGCTCGGGTCGAGCGAGCTGAAGTAGTCGCGCACGAAGTCCCGCGCCGAGAGCGGCAGGTAGCCGCGATCGAGCGTGGTCATCGCGAAGCTCTGGAATGCCGAGAAGACCTGCTGGTAGTTCACGTAGGAGCCCGGGTCGATGCCCGCGCCCTGCTGGTTGCCCTGCGAGACCTGGCCGTCCCCGCCGTATCCGGCGATGTACGACGGATCGCCTGGCTGCCCGAGGCGACCGAATGGGGCGAAGATGTTGCCGAGGTCGCCGCCGAGCGTGGCCGGACGGTTGGGGTTGGTCGGGCCGCCGAGGTTGGTGGTGCCGCCGAAGCCCGAGCCGAGGTAGGAGGCGTTCGAGCCGCCACCACCGATCGAGCCCTGACCGGCGCTTTGCCCCTGGCCCGTGCCGGTTCCGGAACCCTGTCCGGAGCCCTGGCCCTGTCCGGAACCCTGTCCGGAGCCCTGGCCCTGTCCCGAGCCTTGCCCGGTGCCCTGCTGGCCCTGTCCCGAGCCCTGCCCAGTGCCCTGTTGGCCGGTCCCTTGCTGCCCAGTGCCCTGCTGCCCGGTGCCCTGCTGCCCGGTCCCTTGCTGCCCGGTCCCTTGCTGCCCGGTGCCCTGCTGCCCGGTGCCCTGCTGCCCGGTGCCTTGCTGCCCAGTGCCCTGCTGCCCAGTGCCCTGCTGCCCAGTGCCCTGTTGGCCGGTCCCTTGCTGTCCGGCATTCGCGAGGTCGCGCTGCGCGTCCTGCAGCTGGTTCGCAGCGGCGGTCAGGTCGCGGTTCGTGTCGACCCGGTTCGAGGCGGCGCCGAGTGCGTCCCCGAGCTTGTCGAGCGCCGCCTGCGCCGAGGCGATGTCGCCCTGGGCGAGGCTCTGGGCGGCGTCGCGCAGGTTCTGGCTCGCGGTCCCGCCCGCCTGGCTGGCCGCGCCCTCGAGGCCGGCGAGCTGGCTGCCGAGGTTCTTGAGCTCCTCGGGTGTCATGTCCTTCAGCTTGTCGGCGACGTCCTTGAGGTCCTGCGCGGCCTTGTCCGTGCTGCCTTCCGGGTTCGCCTGCGGGTTGCCGCTGGCAGCGCGGGACAGCGAGCGACTCAGCCCGGCGAGCGCCGCGGCGCGCTGCTCGTTCGCGGGATCGAGCTGGGCGCGCAGCGCGGCCTCGATCGAACCCAGCTTGGCAAGGTTCGTGTCGAGCTCGTCGGGCCGTTCGCGGAGCTGGCGAGCGAGGTCGCGCAGCTGCTGGGCGAGGCGGGTCCGCGGATCGTCGACGGAGGTGCCCTCCTTCTCGAGCTCCTCGGCGAGCTGCTCCAGGCGTTCCGCCTGCGTCTTCGCCTCCTCACGGACCTCGCGCGCCTGCGCGATCGCCACGTTCTGGGGATTCGGCAGCAGCAGCACCGGCGCCAAGGCCAGGACCGCGACGAGCGCGGCGGCCGCCGGGCGTCGCGCCAGGCGGGGCCGGAACAGGTTCGACGGCGTCACGCGCAGCGCGGCGAGCGTGTCGCGGCGCTGGCGGAGCACGAAGGACCGCCGCTGGGCTTCGAGGTCGTCCGCGTCGGCGGCCTCCGCCGGCTCGATGGCATCCGCGCCCGCGACATCCGGGTAGGCGACCGCGAGGGCGAGCGCGCTTGCCGAGCGGTCACCGAGCCCGCCTTCGCGGTCCACGGCGAGTGCCGTCTCACCGAGGGTCGGGCGCGCCGCAACCGCCAGCCCCAGCAGCACGAAGGCGCCCGCGAGACCGATGATCGCGGCCAGGGCGGGCGCCAGTTCGATCGGGAAGATGCGCGCCACGCCCCAGAGCGCGAGCTCGGCGAGCAGCACGACGGCAACGACGATCCAGGTTCGTCGCACGATCCGGCGAAGCCACAGACGTCGCCCGAACGGTCGAAGGAGGCGCCGGATCGCGACGAGGTCCGGATGCAGCTCGCCGGCGATGGCAGCCCGTGGATCGACCGGCACGAAGGCCTCGTTGGCCGGGCGACGCGTGCGCCGGGGTCGTCGAAGTGCGAACCGGGACGTCATGTGGCGCTCCTCCTGCGGATGCGGCGACGCACGGGACCCGGCAGGCTGGGACGCCAACGACGCGTGGGACTCACGAACTGGATGGACACGAGGGTGAGAACCACCGCGAGCACGAGGAACGCGATGACGGTCTTCGGCCAGAAGCGGTCGCGGAAGGTGAGCGAGCTGACGACGACGTCGGCATTGGTGACGCCACCGTTCACGTCGCCAACGACGCCAGGTCCACCGCGGACGGCGGGAATGGCGATCCCCTGCACCTTGCCGTCGATGGTCATCACGTCACCGCCGCCGTTGAAGCCGCAGCACGGAACCGGCACGCCCTGGTCGATGCCCGGCTGTACGAAGTTCTGGTCGGTCAGGCCGAGGACGCTCGACATGAACCCGCAATACGGGTCGTACGTGGTGCCGTCCTGCGTGCCGCACGCCACGTCGGCCTGGGCGACGAATGGGTTGAGCCACAGGATCGCCTGCGACGGCGCCTTGCGCAGGCCGTTCGAGCCGACATCGTTCGTGCTCGCGAGGAAGAAGAACGCGAACACCGAGCCGACCATGAGGACGAGCGTCGCCACGAACGTCAGGCCCGTGGCCGCGCCGGTGCGTCGGGTGAGCGCGGAGAAGAAGATCCCGATCGAGCCGAGGCCGATGGCGGTTGCCAGCAGGACCGCGTAGCCGCGCACGACATCGTCGGGCGCGACGCCACCGAAGACGAACACGAGCGCCGTCACCGGGATCGAGGCGAGCACGAGGACGAACACCCAGGCCAGCGCGCTGAACAGCTTGCCGACGACGATCGCGATCGACGAGATGGGCGTCACGGTCAGCAGCTCGAGGGTCTGGTGCTCGCGCTCGCTGCTGATGGCGCCCGCGGTGGCCGCCGGTGCCAGCACGGCGATCATCAGGGTCTGGAGCATCATCAGGCCGGAGAACACGCCGCGGCCGACGATCGCCGAGCCGAACGTGGCCTGCCCGCCGTACGTGCCCATGCGGACGACGTCTTCTTCGTTCAGCCGCTCGAACATCCACGCGAATGCCGCGAGCAGCACGATGTGGATCGTGAGGATCACGAAGGCTCGCCGGCCGCGCATCCGGCCGCGCAGCTCCTTCACGAAGATCGCGGTGATGCCGGAGCTGGGGCGGAGGCGCCGGAACCGGGGCAGCCGGCCGCGCAGCGGGAACCGGGCCGCCAGCGCGCTCATGCCGACACCGTAGCGGGCGCGGCATCGGTTGCCATCTCGGTCGCGGCCGCGTCGCGCTCCGTGACTTGCAGGAACAGCTCCTGGAGGTCCGTCGCGGCGGGGGAGTAGGACGCCACCGGGATCTTCGCGCCGATCGCGGCCGCGAGCAGCGCCGCTGCGCCGGTCTCGTTGCCCCGGAACCCGATCTCGATGTGGCCGTTGAGGTCGATCTCGGCCGAGGCCACGTCCGCCTGGGCCTCGAACCAGCTCCGGGCGGACGCGGTGGCGTCCTCGCCGCCCAGCACGCGCACCCGCAGCACCTCGCCGATGCGCAGCCGCTGGCCGATCTCGGCAATGGTGCCCTGGGCCAGGACGCGCCCGTGGTCGACGATCGCGACCGAGGTGCACAGCTCCTCGAGCTCGGGCAGGATGTGGCTGCTGATCAGGATCGTCTTGCCGAGCGTGCGCAGCTCGCGCAGGAGCTCGCGGAGCTCGACGCGGGCGCGCGGATCCAGGCCGGACGCCGGCTCGTCCAGGAGCAGGACCTGCGGATCATGGACGAGCGCGTGGGCGAGGCACAGGCGCTGCTGCATGCCGCGCGAGAGGCTCAGGACGTAGGCATCGCGCTTGTGGGCGAGATCCACGAGCTCGAGCAGGTCACCGATCATCCGCTTGCGCTGCGCCGGGGCGAGGCCGTAGCACCGACCGAAGAAGTCGAGGTACTCCCAGACCTTCATGTCGTCGTAGACCCCGAACGCGTCCGGCATGTAGCCGAGGACGCGACGCACCGCCATCGGGTTCCGGCGGACGGACTCGCCGGCGATGAGCGCGTCGCCCGCGGTCGGGACGAGCAGCGTGGCGAGCATCCGGAGCATCGTCGTCTTGCCGGCGCCGTTCGGGCCGACCAGGCCGAAGATCTCGCCCGCCTCCACCGTCAGGTCGACGCCGCCGACGGCGAGCGTGCCGGGGTAGCGCTTGACCAGCCCGCTGGTCTCGAGGATCGCGGTCATCGGATGGTCCCCGCGAGCGCGACCTGGAACCCGAATCCGATGCTCATGTTCGGATTGTCGTTCACGAAGCGGACGAGCAGCTGCGCGGTCACCGGATCGACATAGCGGGTCGGGTTGCTCAGCGTGTACGTCGCCTCCGCATTCATCCGCGGGAGGCGCGCCCATGCGCCCGCAATCCGGTCGAACACCTCGACCTCCGGCAGCTGGTCCGGTCGCGGCCCCTGGCAGCCCTTCGGGACGGTGTTGAGGCTGTCCGTGCAGGGCACCGGGATCTCGGTCACCGGCTCGATCGGCTTGCCCGTGGTGCCCGGGATGATGTTGCCCCCGCCCCCGAGCTGGATCCGCACGTCGCTGACCTCGAACGCGCCCTCGAAGGGGATCGGCTGGTAGCCGAGGGTCGCCGTGCCGGAGTCCATGCTCAGGAACTGGCGATCCTTCTGGAAGAACTGGCCGTCGATCGTCGTCGACTGGAGCAGGTCGCCCTCGAACGTGACCTTGCCGGACAGGCCGACCTGCACCGGCACGTAGTACATGACGTTGCCGTTCGTGCGCGGCGTCTCGTTGCCGACCTTCAGGTCGAGGAGCGCGTCACGGCCGAAGGCGAGGATGACCGCCCGATCGGCGGACAGCGAGCCGTTCGTCATGCCCGACGGGTCGAACGTGAGCTGCGAAACCATGTTGTACCGCGTCGCACGCAGGATGCCGGCCTCATTGGAGGTATCGAACGACGGCCCGATCACCTGGTCCGCGAGCCCGCTGCCGAACGGGTTGGACTGCACGCGGATGTGGATCGGCCGGGTGCCGTGGGCCTCGACGTTGCCGAGCACCGCCACGGAGCTGCCGAGCACGACGGCGACACTTTCCAGGGCCTGGTCCGAGGCGTTTTCGAACGTGCCGGTCAGCACGCCGTCGACGAGGTCGAGGGTCGCTTTCATGCGCGGCGCCGTGACCGGCAGCTCGGCCCGCACGACGCGGATGGAGCCGCTGCCGACGGCGAGGTTGCGGACGGCGGACGGCTGCTCCGCGCCGGTTCCCTGGAGGATGTCGAGGCTCACCGAGCCCTGGCCGAACTGGTCGCCCGCGAGCGGGGCGGCGAGCAGCGCGCCCTGCGGGACGTCGACCTCGTAGGTGGCCCGCGTCGGCGAGAAGATCCCGAAGTACACCTCGGCGCTGGCCTCCGTGGCGTCGGGCGCCCCGCGGACGATGGCAATCTCGTTGATCACGACATCGGTGCCGCGCAGGAACGATCCGTACCCGAACGATGCGGCCGCGAACGCGAGGACGAGGATCGGCATCGTGATCCACGCCAGCTCGCGCCGATCGAGGCGCTTGAGGATCAGGTAGTTGATCGGGCCGATGATGAGGATGTAGGCGCCGATGATGACCAGCAACCCGTTCGTCGGCGGCAGCTTCAGCGCGGGCAGCTGGTAGACGGCCCCGACGAGCTGGCTGTCGTCGCCCGAGGAGCCGCCGTTCCCCGAGCGCTCCGGAAGCAGGCCACGCCACAGGAGGTCGACCGACTTGCTCTCGGCCAGCCACTTCACGGTGGGATCGAAGCCGAGGACGGTGACGCGCCCGCTGCCGTAGACGAGGTCTGCCGCGACCACCCGATCGCCGGACGTGGCGAGCGCGCGTCCCGCGCCCTGGGCGCCGGACATCGCCGGCAGCTCCGCGGCGCCGTCGGGCAGCGGACCGAGCACGCCCACGAGCCGGGACGGGTCGACGTCGAGGGTCGCGGTGGGCCGGTAGGGCAGGAGGTCGTCGGGGAAGGCCGACAGCGTGTTGATGCCCGCGGTACCGCCGACGATGACGAGCCGGCCGCCGGCCGCGATCCACTCCCGCATCGCCGTCAGCTGGGCGCTGGAGAGCTGGTTGCTGTCGACGTCCTGCCAGACGAGCCGGTCGATGCTGCTCCAGCCCTCGGATCGCGCCGGCAGATCCGCGATCCCGAGCGTGACGACCGCGGGGGATGTCCCGAACGGGTTGGCCGGAAGCTTCAGCTCGGACACGATGCCGGCGGGTCGCTCCGCGAGCACGCCGACCACCAGCTGGTTCGCATCGTGGACGAGGTAGGCGACGGTCACCGAGCTGACCACGTTGCCGCCGGCGACGAGGTCGATCTTGACGTTGCGACCGAAGTTCGGCGGCTGGGCGTGCAGGACGTACGTCTGGTGTGAGCCGGTCGGCAGCTTGACGGCCATGGCGTACTTGACGGTGTTCTGCGTGCCGCCGTTCATCTGGAGCTCGCCTTCGATCGGCGGTCCGTCGTTCTGCAGGTCGACCTCGATCGCGGCCCAGTCCCCGGCGCGGGCATGGCCCTGGAGCATGATCTTCGCATCCATCGTCAGCCCGCCGGCCGCGATGCCGGTGAGCGCGAACGGCCCGAACCCCAGGGCGAGCATCGCAAGGAGCGCGACGACCCGAGCGAGCGTGCGCCGACCCGTCGCAGGGTGTCGCTGTCCGTCGACCCGTGGTCCCACCCGTCCTCCTTGCCCTATGGATGCCGCACGCGGCCGGATCGCATGACGCCGGAGACCCCCCAGAAGTTGCGCCACGCGCCGCCATCGTACGATTCGGGCCCGTGCCCGCAATCCGTGATTTCCGCGCGCTGCGCTATGCCCCGGAGCAGGTCCGCGACCTCGCCGCCGTGGTGGCGCCGCCGTATGACGTGATCGGGCCGGAGCTGTATCGCCGCCTCCTGGCGCGCGATCCGCGCAACGTCGTCCGGCTCGACCTGCCCGAGGAGCTGCCGGGCGATCCTCCCGACGAGCGGTATCGCCGCGCCGCGCGACTGCTGACCACCTGGCGCACGGATGGCACGCTCCATCGCGATCCGCGGCCCTCGCTCTATCCCTACGAGCAGACGTACACCGTGCCGGGCACGGACCGGGTAATGACCCGGCGCGGCATCTTCGCGCGCGTCGGGCTCGAGCCGTTCGGGCCGACGTCCGGGATCCGCGCCCACGAGCGGACGCTGGCGGCGCCGCGCGAGGACCGCTACCGGCTCCTGCGGGCGACCGGGGTGAACACGAGCCCGGTCGTCGGCATCGGGGCGGACCCATCGGGCACCGTCGCCGCGTGGCTCCGCGAGGTCGCGACGACTGCACCCGCGAGCGACCTGGTCGACGACGATGGCGTCCGCCACCGGCTCTGGCTCATGCCGGTCGGCGACGACGAGGCCGGCGCGGCGGCGTCCTCGGCCATCGACCACCTCGCGGCGAATCCGATCACCCTGGCCGACGGGCACCACCGCTACGAGACGGCGCTTCGCTATGCGGAGGAGCGCCGCACCGGACCGGTGCTCGAGGACACGCCGGCGTGGGCCGACATCCTCATGCTGATCCTCGAACCGGAGGAGGGCGCGCTGACCGTGCTCCCCACCCACCGCGTCCTGCTGGGTCTCGAGCCCGTGGCCCTCGCGACCGCGGTGGATCGGCTGCCCGAGCTGTTCCACGTCCAGCCCGTCGATGGGCGGGATGCGCTGGTCGAGGCCTTCGGCGGGAGCTCTGGCGCCGCAGGTGGCGAAGGCCGCTTCGGGATCTGGGCGGCCGGCCGCGGGGCGATCGTACGGGCGAAGCGCGACGCCTTCGAGCGCTGGCTGCCGGCCGGCGGACCGGCCGTGCGCCGGCTCGACGTGACCCTCGCGTCGGTGGCCATCGAACGCCTCGCGGGTATCGATCCCGCCGCCGTCGCCGAGGGCCGGATCGCGTTTACGATGTCCGCGACGGAGGCCATCGACTGGGTCGAGGGCGCCGTGGCACCGACCGGGGGCCTGTCCGCATCGGCCGCGCTGCTCCTGGATCCCACGCCCGCCTCCGAGATCGTCGCCGTGGCCGCCGACGGCGACGTGATGCCCCAGAAGAGCACGTACATCTACCCGAAGGCCATCACCGGCCTCGTCATCAACCCGCTGGAGTAGCTGCGGGCGCCAGCCGCCCGCCGGAGGATCGCTTGCCCTCGCCCGACGCCACGCTGCCCCCACTGCCGAACCGCCCGGTCCGCAAGGACGAGATCGAGCTCCACGACCGGGGCCTGTACATCGAGTCCTGGTTGCCGGAGCGCCGATCGCGACGGAAGCCGCTGCTGTTTCTCCACGGCGAGCTCGGCGGATCGTGGATCTGGGAGCGCTTCCTGGGCTATTTCGCCGGCCGCGGCTGGGAGGGCCACGCCCTCAACCTGCGCAACCACCACTGGAGCCAGACCGCCGACCCGGCGGAGCTGTCCTTCGAATCGTTCGTCCAGGACGTGGGGGCGGCGATCGACCGCCTCGGGCCGAACGTCGTCGTGGTGGGCCACGGCATGGGCGGCCTCCTCGCGATCAAGGCGGCCGAGCGACATGCGGTGAGCGGGCTCGTGCTGATCGCGCCGGAGCTGCCGGGCGACGTCCGGACGCCGACGCCGCCTCATCAGATCCGCGAGGTGCCCGAGCTGTTCGGGCCGTCGCTCATCGGCTGGGCCACGCTGCCGGAGAAGCTGCAGCGGGACCACCCGGACCTGACCCTCGCGGACGTCCTCCGGATCCAGCACCTGATGGGCCAGAAGCCGCACGAGTCGGGCCGGGCTCGCCGGACGATGCTGCGCGGCGTGAAGATCGACCGGGCGAAGCTCCCGGAGGTGCCGAGGCTCGTGATCGGCGGCGGCATCGATCGTGTCGTCACGGCGGACGACGCCGAGCGACTGGCCGGCTGGCTGGATGCGGAGTTCGAGCCGTTCGGTGCGCACTCGCACTACGGCCTGATCCTCGGCGAGGAGGCCTACACGCAGGTTGCCGACGCGATCCGGGGTTTCCTGGAGGTCCACCGGCTCTAGCGGCGCCGCTGCGATGGGCTGCTAGAATGCCGCCCCTGCCCGGTGAATCCACCGGTCGCGCCCGTGCCGCATTCGTCTAGAGGCCCAGGACACCGCCCTCTCAAGGCGGAGATCATCGGTTCGAATCCGATATGCGGTACCAACCTTCCCGACACGCGCAACGGATCGGCGCTGCCGTGTGTTCAGGATGGTGATGCCAACCTACCGCTTCGCCGTCGTCCCCACCGCGCTCGGCGCATTCGGCGCTGCCTGGTCGGAGGCCGGGATCGTCCGGACGTGGCTCCACGATCGAACGGTCGAACAGACGCGTGCGCACATCCGGCGCGAGCTGAGGGGTGCCGTGGAATCGCCGCCGCCTCCCGACGTCGCCGATGCGCTGGCCGATGTCGTGGCGTTGCTCGCCGGCCAGCCCAGGGTGCCGACGGCGCCGCTGGACCTGCGCGCGGTTCCGGACTTCGACCGGCGGGTGTACGCCCTGGCCCGCACGATCCTGCCCGGTGAGACGCTGACCTACGGCGCCGTCGCGAAGCAGCTGGGCGAGGAGCCGATGCGGGCGCGGGATGTCGGCGTGGCCCTGTCGCGCAACCCGTTCGCGCCGATCGTGCCGTGCCACCGCATCGTCGCGGCGAACGGCAACCTGGGCGGGTACTCGGCGCCCGGAGGCGTGCAGACGAAGCGGCGCCTCCTCGAGCTCGAGGGCGCTGCCGTCGTCGCGCCGCCGCCGGCACCCGCGCAGGCCGGCCTGTTCGACTGATTGCCTGTTCGGGCAAGTCGCGTTGCCCGAGAGGTCTATGCTCCGCCCGTGGTCTGGCAGTGGTCGCCCGAGAACGGGGATCCAAGCCGCAAGCCCGGTGCTCCGCGGCGTGCGGATGGCGGCGCCGGCAATCCGCTCCATCAGCGGATGTTCCAGCTCCAGGCGCAGGCCGGAAACGCCGCCGTGCAGCAGATGTTCCAGGATGCCGGTGAGGCGGGGGCCGCAGGCGCAGGCAGCGGTGCCGGGAACGCGCCGGCGATCCTGCGCTACGGCTCGCAGGGTGAATCGGTCAAGCGGCTCCAGGAGCGGCTGAACCAGTCCGGGTCCGCCGGCGCCGAGCTCAAGGTGGACGGGGTCATGGGGCCGCTCACGACGACGGCCCTCCGGAAGTTCCAGAAGGCCCATCCGCCGCTCAGCGTCGATGGGACGGCCGGCCCGGAGGTCTGGGCCGAGCTGGAGCGGGTGGGCGACCAGGGAGCTCCGCTCCCGGGTGCGACCGCGGAGTCGTTCGTCGAGAAGGGCCGGAAGCTCTACGGGCAGGGCCTGTATGCGCTGGCGTTCGACGAGTTCGCGAAGGCCCACGAGCTCGACCCTGATCCCGCCTACCTGTACAACATGGCGCAGGCGCTGCGGCTCGTCGGCGGGCGCGGCGACGAGGCGATCAAGCTCTTCGAGCAGTTCATCGCCAGCGGCCCGAACGAGGCTGACCGCGAACGGGCGATGGACCACCTCGCCGAGCTCAAGGGGCCCGGCCCGAGCGGCGACGACAAGAAGGATTCCGCCAAGGTCGATGAGCTCTACGGCCTCGGGCGCAAGCTCTTCCTCGATGGCGAGTACGGCCGCGCGTACGACGAGTTCACGAAGGCGTGGGAGATCAACCACGACCCGGCGCTGCTCTGGAATCGCGCCATGGCCATGCGCGTGATGGGTGGTCAGCGCTCGCGCGCCATCGCGCTCTTCGAGCAGGTGCTCACCGTCGAGGTGCCCGAGGAGAAGAAGGCGGCCGCGCGGCGCGAGATCGAAGAGCTCAAGGGCCCGAAGGCGACCGGCGACGAGAAGAAGGACGAAACCGCGGAGGACGAGCTCTACAAGGACGCTCGCGCCGCGTTCTACGCCGAGGATTACGCCGCCGCCTACGACGGCTTCACCAGGGCATGGCAGGTCACGTATTCGACCGAGATGGTCTGGAACCGTGCCCAGGCCCTGCGCCTGCTGGGTGGCCGGCGCGAAGAGGCGATGAAGCTCTACCAGCTGGTCCTCGCGTCGGACGTATCCGAGCAGATCCAGAAGGCCGCCCGCGTGTACATCGCCGAGCTGAAGGGACCGGGCAAGGCCATCACGGGCGGGCGACCGAACTGACGCCCGAGGTGCGGCGGAGCTCACGCCCGCGCCTGGGCTCCGCGCCCGGGCGCCGCGGCTAGTCCTGGGCCAGGACGATCACCTTGTCCTCTGCGGTGAGCGTGACGGACGCGCTCTTGCGGGGATTCACGTGCACGCCGTACGACTGGCGAGCGTCGCCCGCCTCGGACCTGATCCGGTAGCCGATCGCGACCTGCCCGTAGCGCCGGGCTGACTCCACGACGGTGGCGTAGGTCACGGCTGCGCCCGGCCGAACGTAGTCCGCGGCGGGCTTGAGGTAGATCTCGGTGCCGTCGGAATCGAAGAGGTCCGTGAAGACCGCGTTCAGCTGCTTGTTCTCGGAGATCTGCGTGAGCAGGAGGCTGATGAGCCGGTCCGACACGATGAAGTCGTCGGCGCGGGTCACCTCGGCCAGGGAGCGGTTGCGCACGTCGGCCATCTCCGAGGTGATCGAGAACGGGTGGCCCACCGTCGCGGCGATGTCGCGCAGGTGGAGGAGCGTGACGAGCGTCCGTGCATCGGCGCGCTGCGGATCGAACCGGTCCATCGGCGAGATGGCGAGGATGTGCTGGAAGCTCGCAACGTCCAGCTGGTCGAGGACTCGGCGGTCGGTCGGCGCCTTGGCGATGAAGGTGAGCTGCTGGCTCGTGAGGCTCGCGGCGAGGTCATCCATGGCCGCCGCGGCGGCGGGATCCTCGCTGACCACCATGAGCCGGGAGCCCTTCGAGACGTAGCCATCGAGCTCGAGCGCGATCTGCTGGACGCGTCGGTTCCAGCCCAGCACGAGGGTCGCTTCCGGTGGCTGGGGCGTCGGGTCGCAGGTGATGATCGCTGCCGGATCGACGGCAGGGGCGGTGCCGTCCCGCAGCGTGACCTTGTCGTCGTCCGCGGCGATCACGATGACGCGGTCGCTCGGGCCGATCGCCGTCGAGCCCGGCGGCTGGACCAGCACGCGTCCGTCGGCGAGCGCCAGCCCGATCAGCGACGAGTCCTCGAAGGCCAGCAGGGCGTCGTCGAACGTCTGGCCGGCGAGCGCCGGCTGGTGGCTGAAGTAGATCTCGTCGCCATCGAAGTCGAGCAGCTCGCCGTACACGATCGAGAGACCCGGCTGACGGCAGGTCTGGGCGATGATCCGCGAGACCACATCGCCGACGATGACGACCTCGAGCTCGTCCCGGCCGACGAGCCGCGTCGCCTCCAGGTTCGACAGCTCGTGCAGCTCCGCAACGACGTGGTACGGCTCCGGGCGCCGGTTCGGGTCGTTCGTGATCGCGAGGATGGTCTTGATGACCTCGATGTCGGGCTCGTCGACATCCGGCGCCAGGACGATGATCGAGCGCGCGGTCTGGACGTTCGCGATGTCGATCTCGTCGAGGTCCACCGGGCTTCCCGAGCGGCACACGATCTTCGTGCCCTTCGTGTCGCTGATCCGGGTCCGGATCTCGTCGTCCATGTCGACCTTGTCGCGATCGGCGAGCACGACGATGATCCCGCCGCCCTGGTTCACGTTCGCGCCGACCAGCTCGGACAGGATCGTGAACACCTGCTGGTTCCAGCCGAGGACGACGGTGTGGCCGGACTCGATCACCCGCGAGCGCCCTTTCCGGAGCTCGGCGAGCCGGCCCTGGATGCCGCTGTTGATGATGCCGATGAGCGCGCTGATCACGAACAGCCCGCCGAGCGTGACGAGCAGCATCGAGCCGAGGAAGCCGGCCGTGCCGGTGTCGCCGCCCATCGTCCCGGGATCGAGCGTCCGGAGCAGGCCCATCCAGATGAGCTCCGGGAGCGTCCGGCCCTGCTCGTCCGCGCCGAAGACGAAGACGCCGGCCGCGATCACGACGATGATCAGGACGGAGACCGCGAACAGGCCGAGGATGAGCGCGATCGTGCCGCGTCCGAAGAACTCGTCCACGCGGTAGCGCAGTCGATCCCGCCACGTCGTGTCCACTCGCGCGTGCGCCTCCCTCCGGTCGGCGCGATCGTAGCCGGTGGCGCGATGCCCGTAGGCTGTCCGCGTGACCCGTCCCGGCCTGCTCGGCTTCCGCATCGCTGCGACCTCCTCGGCCGGCCTCGACTGGCAGACCCTCGATTCGATCTGGGCTGCGGCGGGCGACCTCGACGCATTCTCGGCGGGCTGGATGAGCGATCACCTGAGCGACGCCAGCCAGGACATCCGCGGTCCGGCGTTCGAATCGCTGACCACGGCCGCCGCGCTGGCCCATCGCGTGCCCGGCAAGTGGATCGGCATCGCCGTGCTCTCGAACACGTTCCGGCACCCCGCGGTCGTCGCCAAGGCGGCGACCGTCCTCGACAACGCGACCGGCGGGCGATTCATCCTCGGGATGGGCGCCGGCTGGCACGAGGGGGAGCACCAGGCGTTCGGGATCCCGCTGCCGCCGATCCTCGAACGTTTCGAGCGGTATGAGCACGCCGTTGCGGCCGTGCGCGCGCTCTTCTCCGAGGCGGCGCTGTCACCGGACGGCGTGACCCTGGCGGACCCGTTCTATCCGCTCGACCGGGCGACGATGGATCCGCCGCCGGTTCGCGCCGGCGGGCCTGCGCTGTGGCTCGGCGGGCAGCGCCGGCGCGGGATCGCGCTTGCGGCGCGACACGCCGACGGGTGGATCATGCCCGGCAATGTGCCCGGCAACCTCGAGTACTTCGCGGACCGGCGGGTCGCGCTGGTGCGCGCGCTGGAGGCAGAGGGCCGTGATCCGGCGAGCTTCGATTTCGCGGGCCAGATCGTCGTCCGTGGCGATGCGGTCGGGCGGCGGGAGGCACGCGAGCTTGCCCTGCGGTTCATCGCGGCGGGCGCGACCCACCTGACGCTGGGCGTCGGGGCGGGCGATGGGCCATCCGGGCTGGCCGGGATCGCGCGGGAGGTTGCCGAACCGGTGATCGAGGCGGTCGGCCGGCGCTGAGGCTGCCAGCTCGACCAGGCGGTCAGCGGGCGGCCACGGTCCCCCGAGCTGCCCACGCGCGAGCCTGGATCACGAACTCGCCGTCCGGGAGCTTGGCGCGGCATCGATCGCGCAATGCAGCTCGCGCGTCAGGCGCCAATCCGGCGACGTAGGCGCCGGCCGGACCGACGCCCCGCTCGAACGGCGACCACCAGGCGTCGAAGTCAGGCATCGTCAGGTCCGCCGCCAGCGCGGTCTCGTGCACCGCGGTGAGCCCTGCAGCCCCGAAGAGCTGCCCCAGGTGACCTTGCCGGGCGCCGGGCAGGTCCGACTCGTCCGCTGCATGCGGATCGAGCTCCCGCGCCGTCGTCCAGAACAGGGCCAACGGCCCGAGGGCTCCGGCGTGATCCCACACGCACGCGGCGACCGCGCCGCCGGATCGCGTGACTCGCGCCATCTCGCGGATCCCGCCGACCGGGTCGTGCATGAAGTGGACGACCAGCTGGGCAAGGGCGGCGTCGAAGGCGCCGTCGGGGAAGGGCAGGGCTTCGGCGGTTGCCTCCACCACGGTCACGCCCGGGTTGCGGGTCCGCACGGCCTCCAGGAATGGCGCGGACGGATCAACCGCGGCGACATTCGCGGCGCCGAGCCGCTCGACGAGCACGCTCGTGAGGGCGCCCGGCCCGCAACCGACGTCGAGCGCCTGCTGGCCCGCCGTGAGCCCGGCAAGGTCGACCATCTGCGGTGAGAGCAGCCTCGAGAACCGGCCCATGAACGCGTCGTACGCGGACGCGGCAACGTTGAACGTCATCGCCGGAGGGTACTCGCCCGTCCTGGTTTGCCCGCTATCCTCGACCGCCATGCGACGACTCGTGATCCTGACCGAGGGCCAGTTCGGGGCCCACCACGCGAAGACCGCGATGGGCGTGATCCGCTATGCGACCGACCGGACGGTCGCGGTGCTCGATTCGACGATCGCCGGGCGCAACGTCTCGGAGTGGCTGCCGGGACGCGACATCCCGGCCGTGGCAACCCTCGCGGACGCGATGGCGCTGCCGGAGCCGCCGGACACCCTGCTGATCGGCATCGCCCCAACGGGCGGCAAGCTGCCCGAATCCTGGCGCGCCACCATCCTCGAGGCGATCGCGAGTGGCCTCGACGTCCACTCGGGCCTGCACTCGTTCCTCGGCGACGACCCGGACTTCTCGGCAGCCGCCGCGGCGAGGGGCACGTCGATCGTCGACTATCGCCGCCCGCCCGAGCGGAAGGAGACCGCCGTCGGCCGACCCCACGGCCCCGGCAAGCGAGTGATCCTCACCGTCGGGACGGACTGCGCGATCGGCAAGATGTCGGTGGCGCTCGCGCTGCGCGCGGCGGGCCTGAAGGCCGGCGACAAGGCCGTGTTCGTGCCCACGGGCCAGACCGGGATGATGATCGACGGCTGGGGTGTTGCGGTCGACCGGGTGATCAGCGACTTCGTCCAGGGCACGGTCGAGTGGATGCTCGAACAGGGCGAGGAGCGCGGCGACTGGCTGATCGTCGAGGGCCAGGGTTCGCTGGACCACCCCGCGTACTCGTCGGTGACGCTTGGGCTCATCCACGGCGCAACCCCACACGCGATGGTCATGGTCCACAAGCCGGGGCTGGCGAACCACGATTGGGATCATGTCGACGACCGCGAGTTCCCGATCGCGAAGCTCCCGGAGTTCATCAAGCTCCACGAGCAGGTCGCCGGCCTCGTGGCTCCGTCGAAGGTGGTGGGCATCGCGCTCAACACCATGCTGTACGAGGACGAAGCCGAGGCTCGGCGCGTCGTCGAAGCCATCGGGCGCGAGACCGGCCTGCCGACCGCGGACCCGGTTCGGTTCGGCGCCGACGCGCTCTGGGCGGCGGTGCGCGACGCGACGGACGCGCTGCCGTGGGTCGCCCGCGGCTTGCCCGTCGTCGACGCCCGCTGAGACACATGGCGCTCTCCATCCGCAGCGAGGTCCTCCGGCTCCCGCTGCGCGACCCGTTCCGCATCGCACGCTCGGAGCACGGTGCGGGCCACAGCACCACGACGCTCGTCGTGGAGCTGACCGACGACCGGTTCCCGGGCGTCGTGGCACTGGGGGAGGGCTACCCGGACAAGCATTACGGCGAGACCGTCGAGACGGTCCCCGCGGTGTTCCCGATGCTGCTGGCCGCAGCCGGCGAGGTCGAGCCGACGGCCGACGGCCTGCGGGCGGCGAGCCTGCGCGTCGAGCATGCGATCCGCTGGAACGGCGCCGCGAAGTGCGCGGTCGACTCAGCGCTCCTCGATCTCGTCGGCAAGGTCACGGGCCGGCCGGCCCATGCCCTGCTCGGGCTGTCCCGCGACATCCCGCCCACCGACTTCACGATCGGCATCGACGAGCCCGAGATCGTCGCCCAGCGCGCCCAGCGGGCGGGCGCCTTCCCGGCGCTCAAGATCAAGTGCGGCGGGCCGGCGGACCTCGAGACGCTGCGCGCCGTGCGGCGCGTCTACGACAAGCCGCTGCGCGTCGACGCCAACACGGGCTGGACGCCCGAGACGGCCCGCGAGCTGCTGCCCGCGATGGTCGAGCTGGGGGTCGAGCTGATCGAGCAGCCGTTCCCGACGACGCGCTTCGACTGGCTGCGGGACCTCCAGCAGGTCTCGCCGCTGCCCATCGTCGCCGACGAGTCGTGCGTCACGATCGACGACCTCGATGCCCTCGTCGGCGTCACCGCCGGGGTCAACGTGAAGCTCGCGAAGTGCGGCGGACCCGGCCCGGCGGCGCGGATGCTCGCGCGGGCGAAGGAGCTCGGCTTC
>DASSHR010000440.1:0-2686 GCA_035692745.1 Candidatus Limnocylindrales bacterium
GCCCGGCGACAACGTCGAGATGGGCGTCGAGCTGATCACCCCGATCGCGCTCGAAGTCGGCCAGCGCTTCGCCATCCGCGAGGGTGGCCGCACGGTCGGCGCCGGCGCCATCACCAGCATCAGCGCATAACGAGATGGCAAGAGTCGAAGCGCGGCCCACGTTCCAGCTCGCCTGCACGGAGTGCAAGGAGCGGACGTACACGACGCGCAAGAACAAGAAGAACGATCCGAACCGGATCGAGCTGAACAAGTACTGCCCGCGCTGTCGGAAGCACACCCTTCACCGGGAGGCCAAGTAGCATCCACGGGCACAACCGCAGGGGTGTAGCTCAATTTGGCAGAGCACCGGTCTCCAAAACCGGCGGTTGTAGGTTCGAGTCCTATCGCCCCTGCCACACCTTGAAAGGCTGAAACGATCTCGTGAATCGCATTCGCCGCTTCCTCGCTGAGGCGGTCTCCGAGCTCCGGAAGGTGTCCTGGCCGACGTTCGTCCAGACGCGCAACCTCACCGTGCTGGTCTTTGCCGTCAGCATCGCGGTCGGGTTGTTCGTCGCGACCTTCGACACCGTCTTCAAGGGCGTGATCGGCTTCCTTTCACAGGGGTTCGTGCAGTGAGCACCACCGTGACCTCCGACGTCATCGCCAAGGGCCCGGACAAGCGCTGGTACGTGATCCACACGTACTCGGGCTACGAGAACAAGGTCAAGGCGAACCTCGAGCACCGCATCGAATCGATGGGCATGGAGGACAAGATCTTCCAGGTCCTCGTCCCGATGGAGGACGAGATCGAGATCCGCCAGGGCCAGCGGCACACCGTCCAGAAGAAGGTGTACCCGGGCTACGTCCTCGTCGAGATGATCCTCGACGCCGACAGCTGGTTCGTCGTCCGGAACACGCCGGGCGTCACGAGCTTCGTCGGCGGCTCGAACATCCCGGGCGTCCGAAGCGAGCCCGTGCCGCTCGACGAGAACGAGGTCAAGCAGATCCTGCGGCACATGGGCGTCGAGACGCCGAAGTACCGCGTCGCCTTCACGAAGGGCCAGAGCGTCCGCGTCACCGACGGGCCGTTCTCCGAGTTCATCGGGACGGTCGACGAGGTCAACCCGGAGCGCAACAAGGTCAAGGTCCTGGTCAGCATCTTCGGACGTGAGACGCCTGTGGAACTTGACTTCCTCCAGGTCGAGAAGTTGTGAGCACCTCCCGGACGGTCGGTGCCTTCGTTCTCGGCTCCGCCCACTCGCTCACGCACCGGGGCGCGCTCGCTCGCGTGCTCGCCTCGGCCTCGGCCCCGACACGCCCTGTCGGCGCTCACTAGGAAGGATTAGCCCTCGTGGCCAAGAAGATCCGCATCGTCCTGACCCTGCAGCTGCCGGCCGGCAAGGCGACGCCCGCCCCGCCCGTCGGCACCGCGCTGGGCCCGCACGGCATCAACATCGTCGAGTTCACGAAGACCTACAACGAGAAGACCGCCGACAAGGCCGGCCAGATCATCCCGGCCCAGATCACGATCTTCGAGGATCGCTCGTTCACCTTCATCCTCAAGACCCCGCCCGCCGCGGACCTGCTCCGCAAGGCCGCCGGGATCGACAAGGGCTCGGGAACGACGAAGCGCGAGACCGCCGGCCGCGTGACCCGCGACCAGGTCCGCGAGATCGCGAACATCAAGATGGCCGACCTGTCGGCCAACGACATCGACGCAGCGTCCCGCATGATCGAGGGCACCGCCCGCTCCATGGGAATCGAGGTCGGGAGCTGACCGTCAATCGACGGCGTCCGGCGGCGTTGCCCGCTGCGGGCGTTCGCTCACGCACGTTCGAGTGCGCTCGCGATCGTCCTCGCCGGCGCCTTGCCGGACATCCGCCGGCCTGACGGTCAGGTTCGAGTAGATTCGGGCAGCGCGACGGACCACGCGTCGCGGCTGCACCACCTGACGTGGGAGACCGGCAGCCCCGGTCGAAGGAGGAACCCGATGGCACACGGCAAGAAGTACCTCGAGGCGATCAAGCTCGTCGACGCCGACAAGCTCTACCCCCCCGACGAGGCGGCGAAGCTCGCCAAGGAGACGACCACCGTCAAGTTCGACGCGACGGTGGAGGCCCACCTCCGCCTGGGCGTCGACCCTCGCCACGCCGACCAGATGGTTCGCGGCACGGTCGTGCTGCCGCACGGCACCGGCAAGGTCGTCCGCGCCGCGGTGTTCGCCCAGGGCGAGAAGGCCCAGGAGGCGCTGCGCGCCGGCGCCGACGAGGTCGGTGCCGAGGACCTCGTGAAGAAGATCGAGGCGGGCTGGCTCGAGTTCGACGTCGCGCTCGCGACGCCGGACCTCATGGGCCAGGTTGGTCGCCTCGGCAAGATCCTCGGCCGGCGCGGGCTCATGCCGAATCCCAAGGCGGGCACGATCACGTTCGACCTCGATCGCGCCATCCGCGAGGTCAAGGGCGGCCGCGTGGAGTTCAAGGTCGACAAGACCGCGATCGTCCACGTGCCGGTCGGCAAGGCCAGCTTCGAGGCTGGTGCGCTCGTGGCCAACCTGGCGGCGCTCGTCGATGCGATCAACCGGGCGACGCCGTCGGGCGCGAAGGGCACCTACCTGCGCACGCTCAGCATCTCCAGCACGATGGGCCCCGGCATCCGCGTCGACATCCCGGGCGTGCTGGCAGCAGCCGCGGCCGGCTGACAATCGCCC
>DASSHR010000441.1:0-3742 GCA_035692745.1 Candidatus Limnocylindrales bacterium
GCTCAAGGCGGTGCCGGCGACACGGCGGATGCCGGTCAGGACACAACGGATCGACCTCGACGGCGACTTCGACGGCTGGTGGTTCGAGTGCCGCGTCAACGTCCCGGCCGGGACGCTGCTGCTGCTCGCGGGCGTGACCGAGGGCGACGCGGCGGCGCTGGCCAACCTGTCGTGCGTGCTCAACTTCCTGGCCGCGATCGTCGTGGGCTGGAACTTCGTGGACGAGGACGGCGCGGACCTGCCGGTGGGGCGCGCGGGCTGCGACCGCCTGCCGCCCGAACTGGTGCAGGCGTGCATGGAGACGTTCAACCGGTCGGCAACCCTCCCAAAAGCCTGACCGACCAGGTGGAGGACTTCCTGGCCGATCAGCACCTCGCGCCGGGGCTCAGGCGGGGCGTCGGCTGCCCGCCGCTCTACGCCAACGTGCTGATCGGCGAGCGGTTCGGACGCTTCCCGTGGGAGGTCGAGGACGCGCCGCTCGACCGCTACCTGATCTACCGCGCGGTGCTGGCGGCGGAGGCGGAGGCCAGGGCGCTGCTGGACGGGTTGGACCCGGACGAACCACTGATCCGGGGTTACGGCGAATGAGATGAGCGCGACCAGCCAGCTACAGATCATCATTTCGGCGCGCGACCTGGCGTCGGCGCAACTGCGCGACGTGGGCGCGTCGGCGCGCGGGATGGGGCAGTCGCTGGGCATCGCCGGGCAGACGGCGGCCGGGGTCTTCGCGGGCAACCTGCTCACCGACGCCGTGCGCGGCATCGGCGGGGCGCTGGGGGGCGCGGTCGGGCAGGCGGTCGACTTCGAGCACGCCATGAGCGCGGTCGCGGCCGTGGCCGGGGCGAACAGCGGGCAACTGGCGCAGCTGAGTCAGACGGCGCTCGCGCTCGGGCAGGATGTCACGCTCGCCGGCGTCAACGCCACCGACGCCGCGGCGGCAATGCAGGAGTTGGCGGCCGGCGGCGTCTCCGTGACCGACGTCATCGGCGGCGCGGCGCGGGGTGCCTTGCTCCTGGCCTCCGCGGGCGGCCTCGACTTCGCCACGGCCGCGGACATCGCGGCGAACAGCATGAATGCGTTCGGGCTGAAGGGCCAGGACGTGACCCACATCGCGGACATCTTCTCCGCGGCGGCCAACGCCTCGTCGGCCACGGTGCAGGACATCGGCGAGTCGATGCAATACGTCGGGCCGATCGCGGCCAACATGGGCCTCTCGATCGACGAGACGACCGCCGCGCTGGCCGAACTCGGCAGCCAGGGCATCAAGGGCGAGCAGGCCGGCACCACGCTCCGCTCCATGTTCACCGCGCTCTCCGCGCCGACGAAGGCCGCGCAGCAGGTGATGGAGCAGTACGGCCTGTCCTTCTTCGACGCGCAGGGCCACATGCTCTCGCTGGCTGGGATCGCGCAGGAACTCAACTCCCACCTGTCCGGCCTGACCGACCAGCAGCGCGCGTTCGTCCTCTCCACGCTGTTCAGCAACGCCGCGCTGTCCGGCGCGACGGTCATCACCAACGGCGGGGCGGCGGCGATCCAGAACTATCTCAAACAGGTCGACGTCGCGGGCAGCGCGGCGGACAACGGCCGCATCCGCAACGACAACCTGGCCGGGTCGTTCCAACAACTGCAATCGACCGTGCAGACGGCGGCCATCGCGTTCGGGACCGGGCTCATCCCCGCCCTCCGCGGCATCGTGGATACCGTGACGGGTGTGGTCAACGCCGCGATCCCGCGCATCCAGGCGTTCGGCGCGGTGCTGGGCGGGATCCTCTCCGCGGTGGGCGGCCCGGTGCTGGCGATCGTCGCGGCGGTGGGCGCGGCGCTGGGCGTGCTGGTCGCGCTCGGCGGCGCGCTGACGGCGGGCGGCATCGCGGCTGGCTTCATCGCCACCGCGCTCGCCACCGTGGGCGATTTCCTGCTGCCGCTCGCGCCGATCGTCCTGGGCATCGTCGCGGCCGTGGGCGTGCTCGGCGTGGCCTGGGCGACCAACCTTGGCGGCATCCGCACGTTCGCGGGGGAACTGCTCGACTTCGCGCGCTCGGCGGGCACGATCGTCCGCGCGCTCGTGACGGCGTTCAGGACCGGCGACTTCAACCAGGCGTTCGGGCCGATCATCGAGGCCGTGGATCGCGCGTTCGGCAGCGAGGCCGCGGGCAAGGTCACGCTGTTCGTCTCCGGCCTGCTCCGCTTCGCCCAACTCGGGCGGGATGCGGTGATTACGTTCACCGAGGCGCTGCGCGGGGACTGGTTCGGCGGGCAGACGACCAGCATCAATGGGTTCGTGCGCACCGTGGGGCGGCTGGCGCAACTGGGGCGCGACGCCGTGCTCACGTTCGTCGCGGCCCTCCGCGGCGACTGGTTCGGCCAGAACACGGCCTCGATCAATGTCTTCGTGCGCGGCGTCGGCATCCTGGGGCAGTCGCTCCGCTACGTGCTGGACGCGCTCCGGCCCCTGCCCGGCCTGATCGCCGACGGCTTCCGCCTCATCACGGGCGGCCAGGTCGCGGGCGGCCTGTCCGGCTTCCAGGCGCGCGTCTCGGCGTTCGTCGGGAACATCCTGCACCTGCTGGGCGATTTCGCCGGGCGCATCACCGCGGTGTGGCTGGAGATCGGGACGCGCTTCGTGGAGTGGTTGACGCCGCTGGTCCCGCGGTTGCTGACCGGCATCGGGCAACTGTTCGTCCGCGTGGTCGATTTCCTGCGCGGCGAGGGCACGGCCGAGGTGGGCGGGGCGATGTCCGCCAACATGCCCAACGCCTTCATGGCCTGGGTCGGGCCGGCGCTAGGGCCGTTCCTGGCCGCGCTGGGCGGGTACGCGACGACGATGCTGACGTGGGTGCGCGACACCGCGCCGAAGGTCGCGGCGCAACTGGGGACGTGGGCGCGCGCATTCGGGGATTGGGTGACGGGCACGGCGTGGCCGTACCTCGCGCCGAAACTGGCCGACTTGCTCACCAACATCGGGACGTGGATCACCGGCACGGCCATCCCGGTCGCGGGCCAGAAACTGACCGAGTGGGGCCAGCATTTCGGGGACTGGATCACCGGGACCGCCGTGCCGGTGGTCGAACAGCAGTTGCCCCAGTGGCTCGACGCCATCACGGGGTTCATCGACCGGGAGGGGCCGCAGATTGACGCGATCATGGGGCGGCTGGCGAGCAAGTTCTGGAGGTGGATCACCGACGACGTGATCCCGCAACTCCAACGGTACTATCCGGTCATCTCGACCATCAACGACCAGCTCGGCCAGCTCCTGACCGCCATCTGGGACCGCGCGGGCCACAATATCGGCATCGCGCTGGTGCGCGGCATCCTCTACTCGGTGATCGACCTGGAGGACGCGCTCGACAAGTCGATCCCGGGCTGGGTCAAGGCGCTGATCCCCGGCTACACCGCGCCCGGCAACAAGCGGGCGCTCTATAACGCGGTCGCGAGCATCTTCCAGTTCGTGCCGCTCGTCACGCCGGACATGCAGCAGCAGTTCGACCAGGCCGTGAGCAAAGCGGTCGCCCAGGCCCAAGCGCAGGCCCCGGTGCCGACGCCGGTGCAGCAGACCTTCCAGTTCACGGTCAACGGCGTCGGCATCGGCGCGCAGGACGCCGCGCAGCAGATGTACGCCTATTTGCAGCCCAAACTCGCCGCCGCCAGCGGCAGGAGCGGGCTGAAATGAGGGCTTACGAGCCCATGCCCTTGCCGGTGAGGACGCAGAGGACGAACAGGCCGATGCACGCCAGGAGCGGGA
>DASSHR010000442.1:0-1285 GCA_035692745.1 Candidatus Limnocylindrales bacterium
CGGCGGCCGGCCGTACGCTACCGAGGGAAATCGCGGTGGGTCACGAACTGGTCTGTGGACCCCGCCAGCGCCAACGTGCCATCCGGCCCCGTCAGATGGTGGTCCACACTCCCGTCGCTGATGCCCGCGATCCAGTCGGCCTGGTAGGCCTCGAACTTCGTCTTGCTGTCGGTGTTCAGGGTGTTGATCGTCGCCGAGCTCGTGCACACCACCCCGTGCCAGTACTTGAAGAGATACACCGGGTGATTCTTCGTCGAGCGCTTCGCCGTCGTGAACTTCCCGAGCGCCACGACCTCGGCGGCTTGCACGTCTCCGGTGTCGGCGTTCGTGCCCGCAATGAGCGCGTAGTCCTTGGAGTAGATCGGCACGTCAGACGAAGGGCCGTAGCCGAGTACGCGAGCGAACTTCACGTACGCCTTCATGAGCGGCTTCTCGAGATCGACCACGTTATCGGCGAAGACCTCCCACGTGGCGTCGTCGGGTGGGAGCGTTCCGTCGAAGTGGTACCGATTCGACCACTCCTTCGTGCCACCCTCGAAAAGGATGGTCTTCACCACACGGATGGAGCCACTCGCGGCCATGCGCTTCCTTGAACGATACGGATGCCGTCGGACGGCGGACGAGGCGACGATCCCGAGGCCGCAGGCACTCTGAGATGAGGCGGCGCGCAGCGCCGTCCGATTACCCCGATAGGCTCAGGCGAGCGAGGCCGCTGGCTGGAGGCCCGGCCCGCTCGACCGCTAGGGGGACGCATGCAGGACGACCACCACGACGGGGAAGACCTCTCCCCCGACCCCATCGTGCTGGAACGCCTGCGGACCCTGGTCGACCGGTTGGGCCTCGTCACGGCCTCGCGTCTCGCCCCCAGGACGGCCGCAGAGGATCACCGCCGCACGCACGGGCACGTTCTTAGGTTCGGCTGTTGCCGGGCTTCAGCGCAGCTCCAGGAGTCTCACGGGGGCGGCGGAGGCGCCGTCTTGAGCACCTTCAGCAGCTTGAAGGCCCAGTAGGCGACGCGCGCCGCCGACGAGACCTCGTGCAGAGGGACGCATCTCGTCGTCGAGTCCGACCGATCGGTGTCGGAGAAGAACGCGAACGAGAGCGTGCCGCGGTCGAAGCAGACGTACCCGTCGGACGACCGCGCCGGCGGCCGGCCGTACGCTACCGAGGGAAATCGCGGTGGGTCACGAACTGGTCTGTGGACCCCGCCAGCGCCAACGTGCCATCCGGCCCCGTCAGATGGTGGTCCACACTCCCGTCGCTGATGCCCGCGATCCAGTCGGCC
>DASSHR010000443.1:0-3219 GCA_035692745.1 Candidatus Limnocylindrales bacterium
CCGACGACCGTGAGCACCCGCCCCCCGTTCGTGCCGTAGCCGCCACCCGGTCGACCGGCGGATCCGGCGTGGAACACGACCGCGCCCGCATCCGCGGCAGCCTGGAGGCCGTCGATCGCGGCGCCACGCTTCGGGGTGCCCGGGTAGCCGTCGGCCGCGAGCACGATGCCGACCGCCGCGTTCGGGAACACCGGCATGCGCCGCTCGCTCCCGAGACGGCGCTGGGCGGCCGCCGCAAGCACCGGCCCGAGCGCGGCCGCGAGGCGGGGCATGATCACCTGTGTCTCCGGATCGCCAAGCCGCGCGTTGCACTCGAGGAGCACGGGGCCGCCGTCGGTGAGCATGAGGCCCGCGTACAGGAAGCCGATGAACGGGCTGCCTCGCTCGGCGAGCTCCCGGAGGATCGGTCGGTGGACGGTTCGCACGATCTCGTCCACCGCGTCGTCGGGGAGGTCCGGCAGCGGCGAGTACGCGCCCATCCCGCCCGTGTTCGGGCCGAGGTCGCCGTCGGACAGGCGCTTGTAGTCCCGCGAGGCCGGCAGCGCGACCGCGTCCCGCCCATCGCAGATGGCGATGACGCTCGCCTCGCGACCGTGCAGGCGCTCCTCGACGACCAGGGCCGGCCCGCTTCCCTGGCCCGCGAGGTACGACGGGACGTGCTCAACCGCAAGCTCGACGTCGTCGTAGACGGCGACGCCCTTGCCGGCCGCCAGCCCGTCCTGCTTGAGCACGACACCACCGCCCGCCGCGCCGAGCTCGCGGACGAACGCCCGGGCGGCATCCAGCTCGCCCGACACGAACGCCCGTGCTCGCGCCATCCGGACACCCGCGGCTTCCGCGACCTCGTGGCAGAACGCTTTCGAGGATTCGATCCGGGCCGCGGCGCGCGTCGGACCGAAGACCCGGAAGCCGGCGTCCAGCAGCGCGTCGGTGACGCCCGCCGCGAGCGGCGCCTCCGGCCCGATCACGACGAGCTCGGCAGCGCTGGTGCGTGCCGCTCCGACCACCGCGGCGGGATCGAGCGGATCGACCAACGGCAGGCAGCGGACCCGCAGCTCCGCCGCGATTGCAGCAGAACCCGGCGCCACGATGACCTCGTTCATGCCGGGCTCGCTCGCGAGCTTCCACGCCAACGCGTGCTCCCGCGCGCCGGCGCCCACGATCAGCGTCCGCGTCGGTGCGGTGGTCACGCAGGCACGCGCCGCAACGGAGTCCCGCGCCGCGGACGAGCCCCGCGCCTCACACGAGCCCCACGGCCATCCGCCGGCGCATCGGCCGCCAGGCGCGCTCGATCGTCTGCGTCCGCTCCGGCCCGACGGACACGAGCACGATCGGCACGCCCGCCGTCTCCTCGAGCGCGGTCACGTAGCGGCGCGCCGCCTCGGGCAGGTCGCCCAGCGATCGGACGTCGTGGATCGGCTCCGCCCAGCCCTCGAACCATTCGTAGACCGGCGTCGCGCGCGTCAGCTCTGCGGCGGAGGAGGGCCATCGATCGACGCGCTCGCCGTCGATGTCGTAGGCGACGCACAGCGGGATCCGCTCGAGGCCCGAGAGGATGTCGATCTTGTTGAGCATGATGCTGCTGACCGAGTTCACCGCGACCGCGTAGCGGATCGGGACGGCATCGAACCAGCCCACGCGCCTCGGACGGCCCGTGGTGGTGCCCACTTCGTGCCCGCGCTCGCGGATCCCCTCCCCGACGTCGTCGAGCAGCTCCGTCGGGAACGGCCCCGACCCGACGCGCGTCGCGTAGGCCTTCATCACGCCCATGACCTCATCGACCTGCAGCGGCCCGATGCCACCGCCGGTCGTCGCCCCGCCCGCGACCGCGTTCGACGAGGTCACGAACGGGTACGAGCCATGGTCGAGATCGAGCAGCGTTCCCTGCGCTCCCTCGAGCAGGACGTGCTCGCCGCGCGCGAGCGCGCCCTGGACGAGCCACGTCGTGTCGTCCAGGTGGGCCGCGAGTCGTTCGCCCCAGGCGGCGGCGCGGTCGACGAGCTCCTGGACCTCGAACGGCGCCGCCCCCATCGACCGGAGGAGCAGGTTCTTGTCCGGGACCAGCTGTTCGAGGCGCGATCGCAGCACCTCACGGTCGCGCAGGTCGCCCATCCGGAGGCCGACGCGCCAAGCACGGTCGCCGTACGTCGGCCCGATCCCGCGCCCGGTGGTGCCGACCTTCGCCCCGTCGAGTCGGGCCTCGTTCGCCCGGTCGAGCGCCACGTGGTACGGCATGATCACGTGCGCCGCCCGGCTCACGCGGACGCGCGAGACGTCGATGCCACGGCTCGTGAGCATGTCGAGCTCGCTGATCAGCGTCTCGGGGTTCACGACGACGCCGTTCCCGATCACCGACGTGATGTGCGGGTACAGCACGCCCGACGGGACGAGGTGGAGCTTCAGGACCTCGTCGCCCTTGACGACGGTGTGGCCGGCATTGTCGCCGCCCTGGTAGCGCACGACCATCCCGACCTGCTCGGCCAGGAAGTCCGTCGTTTTGCCCTTGCCCTCGTCGCCCCACTGCAGCCCGACCACAATGCTTGCCGGCATCTACAGGCCGCCCGCCATCTCGGCCCTGGCGTGGCCGACTCCAAGAATCAAGAAATCCCGGGCCTCTCGGCTCGGGACTAGGTTGCAAATCTCCCGCGGGTCGCCACCGGCGCGGTAGCGATTGGTCTGCCGGTGCACCGGCCGCCTCACGGGACGGACGACGCGCCCTGATCGCGCGATCGCAGGACCTCCCCTGTCCGGGCCGCCTCGACGCGTCCCGGGAACGACCGGAGGATAGCAGGGCCCGGACGTGGCGATCGCCCCCCGCAGACTCGGGAGGCGATCGATGGAGCGCTGATGAAGGTGCCGCCAGATCATCGAGCGATGAGTCCGGCCAAACGCGTTCCGGCTCGAGGCCGATCACTCATGGTTGCTCGACCCGTGACCTCCGCCCGGGATCTCCGATGCGGTCCCTTCGCCCGCTCCGGCGTCCGTTCGATGGTCCGTGGCCGACGCCCCGAGTGCCCCCGGTTTGCCGCGTTCGGCGCAGGTGAACCATATGCCTCGGCCCGAGCGACGGGCAATGGCCGGTATGTCCCGCCGGAGCGGGCTCGATGGTCCGAGGCACCGGCGCACCGCCCCCGGACGAACGTACCCGGTTGCAGATTCGTTGCACCGATAAGCCCGAGAGAAGCGGCGGATGACCGCGTGATGATCCGCGCTGGCTAC
>DASSHR010000444.1:0-4842 GCA_035692745.1 Candidatus Limnocylindrales bacterium
CTGACTGATGTAGGCGTGTGCTAATGTCACGCGGTGGTCAAAGCCGCCGCCATCTACGCCCGCATCTCCTCCGACCCTGAGGGCGATCGCCTCGGCGTGAGCCGCCAGCGCCACGACTGTGAGGCCCTCGCCGCGCGGAAGGGTTGGCACGTCGCCGACGTATACATCGACGACGACCGAAGCGCGTACTCGGGCAAGCCACGGCCGGAGTACCGGCGGATGCTCGATGACATCGCAGCTCGCGCCGTCGATGCCGTCATCGTGTACAACCTCGACCGGCTGCACCGGCTCCCGCGCGAGCTCGAAGCCTTCTTTGACATCGTCGACGAGGCGGGGCTTGTCCACCTGGCATCGGTGGAGGGCGACATCAACCTCGCCAGCCACGACGGTCGCTTTCAGGCGCGCATCATGGGAGCCGTGGCGCGCAAGGCATCGGACGACGCTTCCCGGCGCATCAAACGCAAGCTCCTGCAGAACGCCATGGAGGGCAAGCCGCACCGCGGCGGCACCCGGCCGTTCGGGTACCGATCCGACCACGTGACCGTCGAGCCCCCGGAAGCCGCGCTCGTCCGCGAGGCCGCGGGCCGCATCCTCGCCGGCGACAGCATTCGCGCCGTCGCCGGCGACTGGAACGAGCGCGGCATCGCGACCTCGACCGGCAAGACGTGGACGATCGAGACGATGCGCCGGATGCTCTACTCGGCCCGCCTGTCCGCACAGACCGAGCGCAACGGCGAGATCCTCGCGAAGGGCACGTGGGAGCCGATCCTGACGCCCGAGGAGACGACCCGGCTCCGGGCCATCCTCGACGAGCGCGCGACGAGCCGGACCCGGAGCGTCCGCCGCTATCTCCTCCCCGGAATGCTCCGATGCGGGCTGTGCGGCGCGACGCTCATCTCCCGTGCGCAGGCCGATGGCACCCGACGGTATGTCTGCGCGAAGGGTGTCGGGCTCGCGGGGTGTGGACGACTCGCGATCAACGCCGACCCGGTGGAGCGACTCGTCACCGAGGCCGTGCTGTACCGGCTCGACACGCCCGAGCTCGCGGCGGCGCTCGCGGGCGCCGCATCCGCGGATGCCGCGACCGCCGCCGAGCACGAGGCGTTGGCCAAGGACCGGGAGCAGCTCGAGTGGCTGGCGAACGAATGGGCCAACCGTGCGATCACCGGCGACGAATGGCGCGTCGCACGGAAGCCCATCGAGGCCCGCATCGAGGCCGCCCGGAAGAAGTTGTCGCGCCTGTCCCGGTCGGCCGCTGTCGACCCGTTCCTCGGGCGCTCCGACGAACTGCGTACCGCCTGGAAGGGCCTGCCGCTGACGCGTCAACGCTCGATCGTTGCATCGGTGCTGGACTCCGCGACCGTCCGTCCGGCCGTCCGCGGTCGGACCACCTTCGACCCGGAGCGCATCGAGGCTGTCTGGCGGACCTGACCGAGCAATGCCGAGACCTGAGCGATCACGGCTGGTTCGCGGACCTTCACCGGCACGCCCTGCGCCGCACACGACCGTTCGACCCACGCCGCGACCACTTCGGGCGTGACCTTCATGACCACGCCGCCCAGATCGCGTGGGGGCGATCCCATGCCGGCTCATCGGCCGAATCCCAGACCTTCGTCGGCTCAGCGCCCATGACCGCGGCCGCCTTGTCGAGAACCTCGTCCCACGTCTCGCCCTTGAACCGCCGCACGACGGGCTGGAAGCCCTCCGCGACTTCGTATCGATGCAGGCCGGAGGGCTGACCGCCCTGGTCAAGGTCCTTCCCGAGGTACTTCGAGAGGTACCCGGCCGCGCGGCGCGCCTCGTCGATCGTCCCCGAGCCCACCGGCAGGTCGCTCAACAGCTTGATGTGGACGATGCCGGCACCCCACGTCTCGCGGATGTCCGCGACCGGGATGAATCGGCCGACCGCGAAGTGGACGTGGAGGCCGTGGCCGCCCGGATGCCATTCGGGCACCCATAGGTACGGGAACGGCCCGCCGACGCTGCCCCGCAGCCGCCTGAAGAACCGGCCGACGTCCTCGCGCAGCTTCGCCGGGTCATGGTTGCCCGCGCCTGCGTACGTGAGCGTCCCGAGCCGGTTGAGCCGGTTGGCCGCGCAGAACCGCCGAACCTTCGTTCGCGCCCGGTGCGCTGCGTCCTCGCGGCTATCGCTCGGGGGACCGGTCCAGCCGCCCGGTCGGAGGGCTACAGCAGACCGGAACGAGCCGCCGCCCTCGGCTGCATCGGGGAACAGGGAGAAGCCCCACGAGCCCATCTGCGGCTCGACGAGTTTCGTCCCATCTACAAGGGAAGAACGGGAGCTACGGTCGTTCTGCACGGACGGACCCACCGGCTGTGCAGACAGCGGGTCGCGTCATGGCGGACTCCTTGGTTGCGGCTGGTCTCCTGGGCAGCAGCCGCGCCCTGTCTGAACGATCTGGCGAGACGCACCGGGGGCGAGGCGAATCTCGATTGGCGCGCCCGACGCTATGCGTTCAGAAATCGCAGAACAAGTCTTGTTCTCGCGCGTGGGATATGTACAAACTCCCGCGCGCCTGCGCACGCCCGCGCTTCCTGTCTACATATAGAGAATCTGCACAACGTCTATGCGACAGGGATTCCCTATCTACTGAATCTCTGTACTACCTAGTGAATCTGTATCTATATGAGTACTCAACAACGCGCGCGCGTGCGCGCGAGGGAGAGGCGAGTCAGGGAGGCCGGGCCGGGCGGCCCGGCTGTTCTCAATCATCTGGCCGGGTCGCCGCCGTCAAGGGTTCGCGGCTGCGCCGCCCGCCTCGTGCAACCGTCGGCCTTGGGGGCAACGCTCGGCGGCCCTTGACGGCTAGTCAGCGGCCGTCATGCTGGCGCGGTGACATCACGACACGCCGACTGAGGGAGGGCCGTGTTAGCTCGGGAGGTCGCCCAATGCCTCACGGCGGGCCGGGCGTGCGGACCAGTCGTCGGAATGGCGATCGTTGTGGCCGTTGTCTTTCTCGTGATGACGGGGGCCCTCTGGAAGTCCCGTAAAGCGGCACTTCCGAACTCAATTGCCCTGCAGCGCAGCGCGCTTGACTCCGCGTTGGTCATCACCGCAGCAGTTCTCGCGATCATCGTCTTCGCCCCTGTCGAATCGGATACCCACGAGTTCAATGTGCTGCCCTTCCGCGATCTCGTGGACGCGTTCGGCGAAGGCGGCTTCCGCCTGCGCGACGCACTGTTCGAGGTGATCGCGAACTTCGCGGTATTTGTCCCGCTCGGCATCCTCGTCGCCATGCGGTTCGATCGACTACGTGTCACGACCTGGCTAGCTCGAATCTTCGCAGTTGTGCTGGTATCCGAGATCCTTCAGTCCGTCGTCGTTGGGCGGTCCGGCGACCTGACCGATGTCATCACGGACGTGGCCGGTGCGTTTGCTGGATTCGCTGTCACCCGACTGGTTCTCCGCCGCCTGGCGCTCGGCCGCGCCGATCGCGTGACATTCGCCGAGGCTGACTGATGGTGCGAAACGGCACATGGCCGCGCGCGGCAGCGATCGTCCTTGGCGCGCTGATACTCGCGTTCGCGGTCGCCGTCACGTTACCGCCGAACGTTGTTTACCCCGACTACTGCACTACGACGGCGAACTCGGGAACGTTCTGCATTAGCTATGACCCGGCCCTCGGGCGCTACGAGAACCCACCGGCCGACGTGCCCGCGGACGTATCGGCGTTCGCGACGTCGACGGCGAGGCCGGACCAGATTCGAGCCGTGATCGGCGCGGCAGTTTTCGCCGCCTTGGTCGCCCTGGGTTGGGTCGCGGGAAGGATTCGGCGGCGCGCTCACGTGACATTGCGCGGCGCTGACTGAGGCTGAAGGCAACACTTGGGAACGCGTCTCAGACTGATCCTCGCCACTGTCGTCGGCTACGTCTGCGCCGTGATGGGAGCGGCCGGGCCCGTTAGCGCCGAGTGCACCGGCTTTGACAGCTGGCCATCGTTCGCGGACGCGGCCCCCGTCGCTGAACGCGTTTTCATCGCCACGGTGGTGGAGTCGTATGCCGACGACTCGACGGATCACGCCCTCTTGTTCCGGCTGCGTGTCGACGACGTGCTGCATGGGCAGGTACCCAGCAGCATCGAGTACCACGACGTCGTCCGCTCGGGAGCGCCCCTCGTGGTTTGCTCAGACTCGATGCTCCGCGTTCGCGTCGGCGACGTGTGGGCTTTCGCCGACGGCGCGCACGTGAACCCCTACCAACAAAAGGTCCTCGCTGTTGCGATCGTGAATCGCGACCTAAACGACGTCGAGCAATTCCTCATGCCCGGCGTCGAGCGCCTATCGCGTTCGGCGATCCAACGACTCGTTGACCTACCGCCAACTGACGCACTGCCCGCACAGCTCACGGCACCGAGCTGGTCGAACCCGTGGCTGGTCCCCGCACTGGCCTTTGGTGGCGGCCCCGTTGCCCTGTGGTGGGCTTTACGCCGACGCCAGCCACGTGACATTCCGCGACGCTGACTGATGAAGGCGCAGGCCGTAGTTGAGTGGAATCCCGCATTCCCGCCTTCGAGGCAACCGCCTAATCTCGCCTGCATGGGCGTGGTGCTGAGTGCGGTAGATACGCCCACCGTCGGTCCCGTGGCCCCCCAACTGGCGGCAGCCTCGCCTTCGGCTATCTGACTGACATGGGGCGTCGCTCACCGATGCGCGCGCACCAGCGCGTGACCGTCGCTCTAGCCACCGCCGCAGTCATCGTCGGTCTGGCGGCCTGCGCGACCACGTCGCCGTCCCTTCCGGCCCTCCCAACATTTCCCGTACCGCCCGAGGTGCTTCCGACCGAAGCCCCAGTCATCCCTCAGGACTACGCGTCCGCAACTTGGG
>DASSHR010000445.1:0-19146 GCA_035692745.1 Candidatus Limnocylindrales bacterium
GGCGACGCCGGTCGGGATCGGCTGGACGTGGGTATTGATGCCGCCGGTCGGATCGAACTCGATCCAGCCGTAGCCCGGGAAGTACACCTCGACCCAGTAGTGGGCCAGTGACGCCGCGACGACCTCGGTGCCGTCGCTCGAGCGGGTGCCGGGCAGGAACCCGTACGCCACCCGAGCGGGCACGCCCGACGCGCGCAGCATGACCGCCATCGTGCTCGCGTAGTAGTCGCAGTAGCCGCGCCTGATGATCGCGAAGCACTCCACCGTCGACGCGTTGCCGCAGTTCGCGTTGCGCTCATCGCGGACGTCCGCGTCGTACTGGAAGTTGACCGGGTTCCGGAGGTAGTCCTGCATCGTCTTGGCGAGGTCGAACGGGTTCGAGGGACTCGCGTAGGCCGGCGCGCTCACCTGCGCCTTGATCGCGGCGAGCAGCGCCGTGGCGCGGGGCCCGAGGGCGCCGTCCGGCAGCGCCGTGTAGAGGTTGAACAGCTCCTCCGGGTAGTCCGTGCTCGCCGTGCGCAGGTTCGGCTCCGTGATGACGCCATCGTCGCCGTAGTCCGGCACGAGGGCGGTCACGTTGTACGGCCCCGACGAATCGACCGACTCGAGGCTCGTGAACCAGCCCGCGTCGCCGAGCGCCAGCGCGGTCGTCGCGCGATCCACCGATTCGACCATGTTCGGGCTCAGGATCGTCTTCGCCACGAACGCGTCCGGCGTGATCCGGAGCTGGACCTCGCGCCGCCCGATCGTCAGCGGCGCGTCGCCGTCCGTGTCCCCACCGAGGACCGTGGCGCGTGCCTCGGTCGCCTCCGTGTGGGTCCCGCCCCAGTCCCAGCCGAAGTTCGTGTAGGTGGAGTAGACACCGGCGCGCCACTTGAACTTGTCGGTCTCCGTGCGCGGCAGCTGGGCCCGGAACGCGATCTCGTTGCTCGGGCTCCATTGCCCGGTCGTGACCGCGTTGTCGCCGAAGGTCACGAAGCCGAGACCCGGGAAATTGCCACCGGGCGGCGCGAACCGCTGGAGCCAGGACGAGATCGACTGAATCCGCGCCGGGAGGTCCTGGAACACGCCCTGGAGCGGCGCCGACGAGGCGACCGCGGTCAGGGTGATCGCGCCGATCATCGCCAGGGTCACGAACATGGCGCCGGCGTTCAGGTACAGCTGCCCCACGGACGAGGGGTCGCCGATCTTGCGGCGCACCCATGTCAGCTCTTCCTCGAACACGTGGGTCCGGATCAGCAGCAGGAGCGCGCCCGCCGTATAGATCTCCAGCAGGAACAGCTGGTCGTTCAGGGTGAGGGCCATGTTGGCCAGCAGGAGGAGCCCGAGCGTGATGATCACGTCGAGCGGGCGGCGGTGGCCGAAGACCGCGAACCCGGCGAGCAGCCCGGCGCCCCAGACCATCGCGCCGAAGACAAGGTGGTAGTAGCCGTACTCGGTGGTCGTCTGGCGGCCGAGGACGACGAGGTCGGTCCAGACGTTGCGGATGACCCGGAAGCTCTCGACCATCCGCTGGGCCAGGCCCACGGGATCCCAGAGCGGCTCGGGATGCAGCAGCACGCCGCCCACGATGAGCGGGATGAGCAGCCCGCCGAGCGCCGCGCCGATGACGTGCGTTCGCCAGCGACCCCAGCCGATCTTCGCGCCGAGCGTCCCGAACAGCACGCTCGCGACCGCGAGCCAGGGCAGGAAGCTGGAGTTGCCGACGTTGCCGGTCCAGCCGGCGTTGACGATCGACAGGGCGAGCGCATCGACCATGACCAGGGTCGCGACGAGGCTGAGCCAGCCCTCGGACGGGCCGCGCGGGATGGCGCGCAACGCGTCGCCGAGCGACGGCGTGGCGATCGTGGCGGCTCGGGCGGTCACTGCGACGCCAGCGCTGCCGCGAGCCGCGACGTGGGCCCGACGCGGTAGACCGTGATGTCGAACTCGGCCAGGGCATGGCGCAGCGCGCGATAGGCCTGCGCGGACGCGCCGTCCTCGTCGACCGCGGGCGCCGTCCGCTCGGTGGGCCGGCCCTCGCCGGCGCGCGCACCCTGTTCCGCGAGCCCCCGCTGGTGCGCTTCAAAGGCCGGGATGTCCATCGTGATCGCCACGCAGGCGATGCCCCGGGTCCTGAGCGAGGCCAGTGGCTTGATCCAGTCGCGCTCCGTGGACGCCGTGATGACGATCGCGGTCATGCCGCGCCGGATCCGGCCCACGCTGCCCACGAGCGCCTCCGAGAGGGGCGTGGTGCCGTCGCCGTCGACCGCGGCAAGGAGCTGCATGACCTTGAGGTGCTGCCGGCCGCCGCGGTCCGGCTGGAGCTGCGCGAGCCGGTGGGCATTGACCGTCATGCCCACCGATCGGTTCTCGACGAGGCCCTTGTCCGCCACGGCGGCCGCGACGCGGACCGCGACCTCGACGGTCGACTCGTCACCCGCGCCGCGCTGCGGCGAGCGCTCGAGGTCGAGGACGATCCACGCGTCGGCGGTCTGCTCCAGGTCGAACTCCTTGACCTGGATGTCGCCGTGACGGGCGGTCGACTTCCAGTGGATCCGGTTGAACGCGTCACCCGGCGCCCACGGCCTGACGGTGGTGGCCAGCGGGGTGGTCTGGAGCGTCCGCTCGCGAGTCGCCTGGCTGCCGTCGAGGTTCGCGGCGGGGAGCTTCCACAGCGGCACCGGCTCGAGCCGCGGGTAGACGGTCACGTTCACGCCCGAGCCGACGGAGGCGGACGATTCGAAGAACCCGAAGGGGTCGCCCGTCCGGATCTGGAGGGGCTCGATACGGAAGTGGCCGCGTCGCGTCAACGGGCTGCGGATGAGCCACGTTCGCTCCGTCCGACCCGGCAGTGCGATCGCCCGGCCCGGCAGCCCGGCGGGCAGTGAGGTCGGGTTGTGGATCTCGAGCCACGGCTTCGGGAGCCGGCTGGTGTTGCGCACCGTGTACGTGACGCGGATGCCGTCGCCGACGTGGCCCGACAGCTGGTTCACCGCGTAGCCCGCCTCGAGATCGGCCAGGCCGAGGCGGGTCAGCACGTACGCCCCGCCGACGATGAGGATGCCGAGATAGACGAGGTAGAAGAGGAACGGCCGGCCCGTGGAGAAGGCGGCGAGCAGCAGGAATCCGCCGAGGAGCAGCAGCTGCAGTCGACGGAACATCTGGCGATCGTCCGAGCTGGCTCGGGCCTCCCGGCTGTCTAGGCGCCCTTGGCCGATGCGGCCCGGACGCCGGCCTTCGGCGAGCCTGCGCCTGCGCCGGCGGCCGCCCCGATCGGCGTCGTCTCGAGCAGCTCGCGCACGACCTGCGCCGGCTGGACGTCGTGGATCGAGGAGCTCGTCTTGATGATCATCCGGTGCGCGAGCGCGGCCTCCGCGAGGGCCTTCACGTCGTCCGGGATGACGTAATCGCGGCCGAGCAGGCCCGCAAGCGCCTGGCCGGCGCGGTACAGCGCGATGGAGCCGCGGGGCGACGCGCCGAGGTAGATGTCGCCGTGCTCGCGCGTGCCGTTCACGAGGCGGACGATGTACTCGGCAACGCTCGGGTCGACGTAGATCTCGCGGACCGCGCGCTGCATCTCCTGCAGCTCCTCGACCGAGCACACGATCTCGAGGTCGTCGATGGGGTGCTGGCGCTTCTGCTCGTCGAGGATCACGACCTCGTCCAGCGGCGACGGATAGCCGAGGCGGATCCGGAGCATGAACCGGTCCAGCTGGGCCTCCGGGAGCGCGAACGTGCCCTCGTACTCGATCGGGTTCTGGGTCGCGATGACGAGGAACGGGTCGGGCATCGGGTAGGTCGTGCCATCGACCGTCGCCTGGCGCTCCTCCATGCACTCGAGCAGCGAGGACTGCGTCTTCGGGGTCGCGCGGTTGATCTCGTCCGCGAGCACGACCTGGCTCATGATCGGGCCCGGCCGGAACTCGAACTCGGCGGTCTTCTGGTTGTAGATCGACAGGCCCGTGACGTCGGAGGGCAGCAGGTCCGGCGTGAACTGGATGCGCCGGAACGTGCAGCCGAGGCTTCGGGCGATCGCCTTGGCGAGGACCGTCTTGCCCGTGCCCGGCACGTCCTCGATCAGGAGGTGGCCGCGGCACAGCAGCGCGACGAGCGCGAAGCGAACCTCGCTGTGCTTGCCGACGATCACGCGCTCGACGTTCGCGAGGACGCGATCCCCGGTCTGCTGGATCAGGCTCATGGTGCGCAAGCTCCCCTCGTCGGCGCGTCGTGGTGTGAGCTCCCAGACGGGCCGGCCAGCGTCAGTGTCACGGGATGGTACGTCGCAAGTTCGGCAAAGGTTCTCGGGCGACGGGCCCAAACATACACATCTTCGGCTCAGCCGCGGCGCAGGCTGGTCGCGGCTGCCCAGACGGTCATGAGCGCCCCGGTCGCGGCCATCACGCCGAGGAACAGCTCGCCGTTCGTGAGCGTCACGACCGCCACCGTGCCGAACAGGAGCGCGATGACCAGCGCGATCCCGCCGAGCCCGATTCGCTCGATCATCGGGCGCGGGCCGCGATCCTCCTGCGGGTCGTCGCTGCCCGCCGGGCTGCCGGGGTCGCCGTCCGCCGGTTGGCCGCGTTCGCTGCCCGCCGGCTCCTCGGTCATCCGTTCGCCCAGGTGCGCCAGGCGCGGAACAGGTCGCCCGCCAGCGGCGAGGCCCGCACGCCCGAGCCGCCGGAGTTCTCGACGAGCACGGCGATCACGACCTGCGGGTCGTCGTACGGCGCGTAGCCGATGAACCACGAGTGCGGCGACTTCCCGCCGTCGAGCTCGGCCGTACCCGACTTGCCGGCCACGGCAAGGCCGCGAACCGCCGCCCCGTTCGTGTACCGCTGGCCGAGGTCGCCGGCGACCGCGAGCCGCATCGCCTTGCCGATCTCGGCCGCGATGCCTTCGGGCACGACGCGGGACATCACCGTCGGCGAGATGGTCGTGACGCCGCCGTCCTTCGCCGTTGCCTCGAGCACCAGATGCGGCTCCATGAGCACGCCGCGGTTCGCGATCGTTGCGGCCACCAGCGCCATCTGCAGGGGCGTGACGAGCGTCTCACCCTGGCCGTAGCCCGCATTCGCCAGCTCCACCTTGTCGCTGAAGCCGCCGCCGAACGAGCCGCCGCCGTTGGTGACCTGCGAGACGCGGGTCGGGAGGTCGAACGGGAGCGTGGACCCGAAGCCCATCTCCGCGGCCCACGACGTGAGCGCATCGCCACCGGTCCGCACCCCGGTCTCGGCGAACCAGATGTTGCAGGACACCTCGATGGCATGCTCGAAATCGAGCGGCGTCGAGCCCGTCGCGCTGTGGTGGCCGTCCGTCACCCGGAAGCCGTCGACGAGCCAGCCGTTCTTCTCCGCCGCCGGCTGGTCCGCGTACGTGGTCGACGGCGAAACGGCCCCGCTGCCCAGCGCCGCCACCGCGGTCACGATCTTGAAGACCGAGCCCGGCACGTACAGGCCGCTCGTGGCCCGCGGCAGGAGTGGCAGGCGGGTGTCGTTGCGGAGCTTGTCGAAGGTCTTCGTTGCGGTCGAGGGATCTGCGATGGCCGACGCATCGAACGTCGGCGTCGACGCGAGGGCGAGCACCTCGCCGCTTCGCGGATCGAGCATCACGACGGCGCCCTTGTTGCGGCCAAGGGTCTCCACGGCGGCTTCCTGGAGCTGCAGCACCAGCGTCGTCCGCAGGTCCTGCGGGTCGGAGGCGTTGGCACGGAACTTGCGCGTGAGCTCGCGCAGCGGATCGGCCGAGATCACGCCGCTGAGCTGCGCATTCCAGGCGCTCTCGAGGCCCGCCGTGCCGTACTGGCGCGAGGCGTAGCCGAGCACGCCGGAGAGCGCGTCGGAGGCGTAGGTTCGGTACGGCTCGCCGTTCTTGTCCTTCTTGTTCCAGGCGAGGCGCACGCCGTCGCGATCGAAGATCTGGCCGCGCTGGACGTTCCGGGCAGCCGCGATGACCGCCGCATCGTCGCCGGCGCTGCTGAGGTTCGCCGATTCGATGACCTGCCAGTAGCCGGCACCGAGCGCCAGCCCGCCGAAGGCGATCGCCAGCGCCAGGCCCACGCGGCCGAGCGCCTGGCCGATCCCGACGCGACGGCCCGCCCAACCGGGCGCGGAGCCCGACACGGGATATGCGTGCGCGCTGGGACGCGGTCCGCCGAGCGGCCGCTCGTTCGACCGTTGCCCGGTCATCAGGGCGCGCCCCGATCGAAGATGCGGCGGAGGCGGCTGGGTCGGCGCGGCGGTGGCAGCGGATCGCGCGTCCGTTCCGAGAGCGCCATCAGCATGCCCACGATCACCGAGTTCGCCAGCAGCGACGAGCCACCGTAGCTGATGAACGGGAGCGTGATGCCCGTCAGCGGGATCAGCTTGAGGTTGCCGCCGGCGATGATGAACGCCTGCACGCCGATGACGAGCGACAGTCCGGCGGCGAGGATCGCCCGGTACTCGTCGTGCGCGGCCGCGGCGATGCGCAGGCCCCGCTCCACGAGCACGAGGTACAGCCCCAGGATCGCGAGGATGCCGACGAGCCCGAGCTCCTCGCCGAGCGCCGCGAACGGGAAGTCCGTGTGCAGCGCCGGGATCGGCGGCCGGCCCGCGATGCTCGGCAGCCCGCCACCGAGCCCGGTCCCGATGAGCCCGCCGCGCGCGAACGCATGGAGTGCCTGCACCACCTGGTAGCCGGCGCCGCTCGGGTCGGCGAACGGATCGAGCCAGATGTCGATCCGCGTCCGGACGTGCCCGAACACGAAGTACAGGGCGACCGCACCGAGCACGAACGCGACGAGGCCGAGCGCGACGTAGCTGAGGCGCGCCGTGGACACGTAGAGCAGGAGCAGGAACACGGCGAAGAACAGCAGCGCCGCGCCGAGGTCGCGCTGGACGATGACGATGCCGAGCGCGATCGCCCACATCGCGATCATCGGGGCGAGGTACGGCAGGGGCGGCACGCGCAACGGCCCGATCTTCGTCGATTCCTCGACGAGCAGCGGGCGGTTCTCGGAGAGGTAGCCGGCCAGGAACACGACGAGGATCACCTTCAGCAGCTCCGATGGCTGCCCGCTCACCGGCCCGATCGAAAGCGACAGGCGTGCCCCGTTCACGTCGCGTCCGAACACGAAGGTCAGCAGCAGCAGCGCCACGCCGACCGCCGCCCACGTGTACTTGTACCGGCGCAGCCAGACGTCGTTGCGGACCGCGACCGCGAGGGCGGCCATGGTCCCGAACCCGATCAGCAGCCAGATCAGCTGGGTCCGGGCGAGCCCGCCGAGGCTGCCCGCGAGGTCCTGCGGCAGCCGCTCCATGAGCAGCAGCCCGATGCCGCCGAGCAGCCCGACGGTGGGCAGCAGGACCTGGTCCGTGCGCCGCCCGGCGACCACGAGGGCGGCGTGCACCAGCAGGAGCGCACCGAGGTAGACGAGCAGGAGTCCCGGATCTGCGAGGACGAGGAGGTTGCCCGGCGTGTCCCTGCCGTCGGCGAGCGCCGCCTTCAGCTGCTCCGTGGCGCCCAGCGAGAGGCTGCCGATGAACAGCCCGATGCCGACCAGCACGAGCAGGCCGAGCTCCCGGCCCCGGAACCGCGGCCGGATCCGGAAGCGTGGCGCATCGGTGGTGACCCGCACCCCGGCCGCAACGCTCATCGGTCGCTCATCGGATGCCCACGCCGATCACGCCCTTGCGCGCTCGAGGCGGAGGCGCGCCTGGCCGACCTGGATCTCATCACCGAAGGCGACCGGCGAGAGCCCATCGACCTGGCTGCCGTTCACGAACGTGCCGTTCGTGGAGCCGAGGTCCTCGACGTACCACGCCCGGCCGCGGTAGGTCAGGGCGGCGTGGCTGGCGGACACGAACTCGTCGTCGACGACGATCGCGTTGTTGACGTCCCGGCCGAGCGTCGTGATCGCATCGAGCGCGAAGACGGAGCCGACGGCCGGCTCGCCCGATGGCGCGGCGACGACCACGAGCCGGCCGAGCTCGCGGGTCGGCTCGCGCGCCGCGGCCCGAAGGTCGCGCAGGAGCGCCCGAACCACGAGCCACAGGAACACGTACAGCGCGCCGAGGAACAGCAGGCGCAGGACCCAGATGGCAATGACGGCGGCGTCCATGGCGGTCGCGCGCCTACGAGTGCGCGGGCGCTTCGACGACGATGCTCGTATCGCCGACCTGGATGCGATCGCCCACGCCGAGCACGACCTCTGTGACGCGGTGGCCGTTGACCCGCGTGCCGTTCGTCGAGCCGAGGTCGGTCAGGACGAGCACGCCGCCGCGAGCCTGCAGGCGGGCGTGCCGGCGCGAGACGCGCGAGTCCTTGAGCACGAGCTCGCAATCGGGTGCTCGGCCGACGTGCATGGGCGCGCCCGTCAGCGCGACGCGCCGTGCAGGCTTCCCGGGTTCGCCCACCTGGATCGTGGCCTGGGGCGCGTCGACCACCGGGACCTCGAACACGCGCGTGCCGCCTTCGGCGAGGTCCTCCTCCTCGCCGGGGACCGCCATGGGCGTGATGGACGGATCGACCTCGACCTCACCGGGCCGGAGGGTCGGGTCGGGCTGGAGCGTCACGCGGGGGCGGCCGCGGAGCGCGTACCGGTGCGAGCGGGCGAACGTGAGGGCGCCCGACGCGAGCTCCGCCGCGGCTTCCTCCGGCGAATCCATGGCGGCCAGCTCCTCGGGATGCAGGCGGACACGGAACGAATCCGGGACGAGGTCGCGCTGGCCGTCGGCGCCGCGGCCACCCTCCATCGCGCGCTCGATGCGCCGCAGGATCTGCACGGGCTGCAGCCGGGTCCGGAACAGGCGGGCGCTCGGCCGCTCGACGAGCCGCTCGATGAAGCGCTCCACGCGTGACATGGACGGCACGGCGAGAGCCTACCAGAGGGTCCCTTGCCAACCCCCACCATCACGAACGGTACCCATGTCATCTGCGAGGGGTACGAGCGGCAGCCGTGGCGGTTGATGGCCGGCCGGTATCATCCCGACGGGCCCCTGCCACCGCAGCACGGCCCGGATGCCCCGGGGAGCCGATGACCGAGATCCTGACCGAGTCCTTCTGCGAGCGGTGTGGCACGCGCTACACGTTCGAGCCGGTCGCACCCCGCCGCAAGGCGCTGCGCGGCATCGGAACGCTCGGCCGCGGCATCAAGCATTTCGTGAGCGACCCCGGCTCCACGATGGACGAGGCGCTCGCGGTTGCCCGCTCCGAGCAGGAGCAGCGATCCACCGCGAATGCGCTCGAGGCGTTCCACCGCACCTTCAACTTCTGCCTGTCGTGCCGCCAGTACACGTGCTCCGACTGCTGGAACCCGGTCGAGGGCCGCTGCCTCAGCTGCGCACCGACCCCGGAGGCGGCGGTACCGGTCGTCCGTGCCGATACGGCCGTGGCGATCGCGCCGCTTCCACCGATGACGACGATCGCCGTCGGTTCTGCCGACGTCGCGCCCGCGCCCATGGACCTCGCGCCCGAGCCGGACCGCGCGGCGGCGAACGCCGCAGCTGAGGCCGCCGCCGCAGAGGCCGCCGCAGAAGCCGCCCGGGCCGAGGAAGCCGCAGAGGCCGCCCGGGCCGAGGAAGCCGCAGAGGCCGGCGCGGCCGAGGAAGCCGCACGCGTCGCCGCCGAGCAGGACGCGGCACGCGTCGCCGCGGCCGAGGAAGCCGATCGAATTGCTGCGGAGACGGCGCGGGCAACGGCCGAAGCCGACGCGATCGCCGCAGCCCAGGCAGCGGCCGAGGCACGGGCAGTCGCGACCGCTCGCGCGGAGGCCGAGGCGATCGCAGCTGCGGAGGCTGCCGTAGCGCGAGCTCGCCTCGAGGAGGAGGCGCAGGCGGAGGCGGAGGCCAGGACTCGCGCCGAGGCCGAGGCCGCGGCGCGCGCGGAGGCCGAGGCGCGAGCCGCCGCAGACGCTGCGGAGGCAGCAGCGGCCGCAGCGGCGGCTGAGGCTGCCGCATCGCCGCTTGCGTTCGAGCCTGGGTTCAACCTCGACGACGAGCTCGCCGCCTACGAGCGCGAGCAGTCGAGCGGCGCAGCCGACGAGCCGATCCTCGAGCCTGTCCCCGAATCCCGTCTGCCGGATGCGTGGGCCGCCAGCGCGCCGGAGCCGGAGCCGGAACCGGAGCCCGAGTCGGCGACGGAGCCGGAGCCGGAGCCGGAGCCCGAGTCGGCGCCGGAGCCCGAGTCGGCGCCAGCGGCGTACGAACCGATCCCCACCGCAATCGGGCGCCCCGTCCCCGCGTCACGTGCCGACTCCGCGCCGCCGGCGTGGCCGGATCCTGATCTCGCCGCGGCGGCGTTCGAGCCGCACTGGCCGGACGTGCCCGTCGCGCGGGGTGCCGCACCGAGCGTGGCGGTCGAGCCAGCAATTCCCGCGCCCGTACCGGCCGCGGACGTCCCGGCGGCGCCGTCGGGCGCGCGCGCCTGCCCGTCATGCGGGCTCTCGCTGTCGGCCAGCGCCCGATTCTGTCGCCGCTGCGGCACGGCCCAGCAGGTCGACGCCGCCCGCTGACATCCCGCGCCGCGAGCGCCCGACGGCGGGATCCGGCGCCCGGGTCACCTTCGCGCCGCCCGGGTCACCTTCTCCGGCGCCTAGGCCACGCCCTCCGACGCGCGCCGGATGTCCGCACTCCGGATGGATTCGTCGCGCTCGCTGACCCAGGCCGCACCGACGAGGATCGCCTGGAACGACAACGCGAGCCACGCCAGCGCCGCGAACACGGTGGCCAGCGTCCCGATGAGCGCGGCGGTCCCGATCAGCCGTGGCGCCAGGAACGCGAAGATGCGCGCGACGACCGTCAGCACGATGCCGATCGTGAGCCCGGGCGCCAGCGTCGCTCGCCACGTGGGGGCGGGCCGCGGCACGACCCGGTACACGAGGATCATCGCGCCGATCGTCGCGAGCACCGGCAATGCCTGGAGCGCGACCGCAAGCAGCGCGCCGATCGCCTGGAACACCCCGCTCGCATGGCCCGCCTCGAGGAAGTCCGCCACGGCCGAGAGCGCCGCGCTCGCAGGGATCGCCGCGACCATGAACACCACGGCCACGAGCGCACCGAGGTTCTGGGCGAGGAAGCCGCGGCGCCGATCGCCGCCCATGACCCGCCCGAGGGCGTCGAGGAACGAGACGACGAACCGGCTGGTGCCCCAGACCAGGGCCACCGCGCCGATCACGGAAACGGGCGCGGCGTCGCGGGCCGCCTCCGCGAGGACGGTGTCGATGAGGTCCCGGAGGGGTGGCAGCACGCCGGCGAGCACCGAGACGGCCTGGGCGCGCGCGACCGGGTCCGCATACACGAGGCCCGCGACGCCCGCGAGCAGCACCACGGCGGGCACGATCGCAAACAGCGCGGCATAGGCAAGGCCACCGGCGAGCAGGCCGCCGCCCGCCGCTCCGTAGCGATCCAGCACCCGACGCAGCGCGATGACCCAGCGCCACCGCGCGACGATCGACACCCGCGCCGACAGCGCGCTTCGCCAGCCGGGAGGCGGCGCCTGGCTCAGTCCCCGAGGTCCTCGAACAGCCCGGGCTGGAGGTCCTCGGCATGGACGCGCCGCGGCGGCGCGATCAGCGCCCGGATCTCGCCGCGCCGCACGAATCGCCGGCCGCCCAGCTTGATGCTCTGCACTTTGCCCGCGCGCGCCCACCCGCCGATCGTCGCCGCCCGGAAGCGGATGTTCGCGGCCGAGAGGATGGCCGCGGCCTCCTCCAGGCTGATCCAGTCGCTCGCGGCGGGGGCCACGTCAGTCCTTGGAGGTGGACGACGAGCTGCTCGGCGAGGAGCTGCCCGACGAGGAGCCGCCCGACGCCGAGCCCGTGTCGGCGGCGGCCTTCGAATCGGAGCCGGATGTGCCGCCCGACGCGCCGTCGCTCGAGCCGGAGCTGGAGCTCGAGCCGGCCTTCGTCCGCGTCCCGCTCGTCGAGGACCGGTCCTTCTTCGCCCAGCCGGAGCCCTTGAAGTGGATCGCCGGGGTCCCGAGCGCCTTGCGCATCGTGCCTTCGTGGCCACAGCTGGGGCAGAACCGCGGTCCGGTGTCGTTGATCCCGTGGATCACCTCGACCCGGTGCTTGCAGTCGGAGCAGACGTAGTCGTAGATCGGCACGTTCGGTCAGGCGTGGAGCATGCGCATGCCGCATTTCGGGCAGTACACGGCGCGCGGGTGGACCAGCGGGTAGCCGCAGTGCTGGCACGTGACCGTGGCGCCGCCGGGCACGGATCCCGGGCGTGCGAGCCCGGTCAGGCCGAGTGAAGCGCCGCTCTCCAGGATGTTGTTGAGCAGCTGGCCGAGCAATCGGCCCGCGATCCGGTCCGTGTCGCCGCGCGCGCCACGGCCGCCCCAGCCGACCACCGCGCGCACGATCAGGTCGCCGGTCGCTTCGTCCCAGTGCGCGGCGACGCCGCCGACGATCGCCGCGTACTCCGGATAGCCGGAGGTGTCGACGGTGCCGTCGAGCAGCGTGCAGGCGAAGGTGTCATACGCGGGGTCGATGGCGTCGAGTGATTCGAGCACGTACAGCGCATGGCGCGTGATCGGGCTGCTCTCGCCGTGCGCCCGCAGCCATTCGAGCGCCTCCGCGGTGCGCACGATCGAGGGCGAGGCGGAGGCGAGCGTGGTCGCCCGCGGTTCCACGACCTCGACGGGCGTCCGCCCAACGTTGTCGAGCATGCTCGGCAAGGCCGCGAGGATCTGCGGGCCGCCCTGCATGCGGACGCCGTTGCTCGTCTTCGCGCCGAAGGTCAGCCGCAGCTGATGCTCCTCTGCGACGGCTTCCTCGGGGATCGGGGGCGGCACGGGTTCGGGGGCAGCGGCGGGCGAGCCCTTCGACGGCCCCTTTCGACGCAGGAACTCCAGCGGCACGACCCTCTCCCCGATCAGGACTCCGAGGCGTCAATCGTAGCAGCGGGTCACGCCTCGACGGCGATGAGGGCCTCCAGCGGGGCGAGCGTGACCGACCCCGCGAGCTCCGCACCGGATTCACGCCCATGGGTCGACAGGCCAACGCGCCACGTGCCCGTCCCGCCGGACGGCAGTGAGACCAGGTGCGCGGGTCGATCCGCGAAATTCAGCGCGACGACGATCCGCGGACCGGCGCCCGCATCGCGGAGGTACGCGAGGACGTCGACGTCACCGGCATCGATGGGCACCTGGCCGCCACGATGGAGCGCCGGGGTGGCGCGACGGAAGGCCAGCAGCCGGCGGTACCAGGCCAGCATGGAATCGGGATCCGCCTGCTGCGCGGCGACGTTCCGAGCCGCGGCGTCCGGGCTCATGGGCAGCCACGAGGTTCCCGCCGAGAAGCCGAACCCGGGCGGCTCGCCGGACCAGGCGATGGGTCCGCGGCATTCGTCTCGATTGAAGATCTCGCGCTCGGGGTCCGCGCGGCGGACGAAGGGGTCGAACGCGTCGGCCCGCGGCACCGAGATGTTCCGTTGGCCGATCTCCTCGCCGTAGTACAGGAACGGTGTCCCGCGCATCGTCAGCAGGGCCGCCGCGGCGACCTTCGCGCGCGCGTCGCCGAGGCCACCGACGCCGGATCCCGGCACGTCGAAGCGGCTGGCGTGTCGCGGTTGATCGTGATTCGAGAGCGCGTTCGCCGGCCAGCGAGCGGACCCGAAGACCGCCTCGCGAGCGGCGATCGCGCGGCCGAAGGCGGCGGCATCCCAGGGCACGCCCATCAGGGCCCAGTCGAACACGAGGTGGCGCGGCGCGACGTACCGGATCGCATCCCGTGCGGAGCCGTCGAACAGCTCGCCAACGGTCATGCGGCCGGATCGCTCGTCGACGATCGCGCGCAGCTCTGCCAGGAACTCGGTCAGCTCCGGCTGGTCCCGGTCGTAGAGGTGCCGCTGCCGGTTCCACGGATCCGTGCCCGCGCGCCGCGGATTGGCGCGCAGCGCCGCGTCCTTGAAGAACGTGTTGAAGACGTCCAGCCGGAAGCCGTCGACGCCCCGATCGAGCCACACGCGGACGACGTCCAGGATCGCCTCTCGAACCTCGGGGTTTCGCCAATTGAGATCCGGCTGCTCGGCGAGGAAGGTGTGGAAGTAGAACTGGCCCCGGGTCTCGTCCCACGCCCAGCCGGGTCCGCCGAAGAACGAGCGCCAGTTGTTCGGCCGGCGGCGCCGGCGCGGCCCGGAACCCGGCGCCGGATCGCGCCACAGGTACCAGTCGCCGAAGGGCCCGCCGGGATCCGATCGAGATGCCTGGAACCACGGGTGGAGGTAGCTGGTGTGGTTCAGGACGAGATCCAGGATCACCCGGATGCCGCGCTCGTGCGCCGCGGCCACGAGCCGCTGGAAGTCGGCGAGCAGCCCGAATCGCGGGTCGATGCCGAGGTAGTCGGCCACGTCGTACCCGAAGTCGAAGTCCGGCGACGGGTACACCGGCGACAGCCAGATCGCGTCGATGCCCAGCGAGTCCGGCCCGCCGTTCAGGTGATCGAGATGGGCGATGATCCCGCTCAGGTCGCCGAGGCCGTCCCCATTCGTGTCGCCAAAGCTGCGCGGGTAGATCTGATAGACGACGCCGGTCATCCACCAGTCCGACTGCGAGGCATTCGCAAGGGCGCCCGGTGCGTCGTCGAGGCTCGCGCCCGGCGGTCCCGGGGCATGCTCGCGATCCAGTCGATTGGGCACGCGCAGATCCTCCGCCATCGGCCGATCCGGTGCTTGACGGCCCCGCAGCTGGGGTTTACTAATACGCGTTACTAACGCGCGTTAGTGTCGTCCGCGCAAGCCGATCGGGCAACCCCTCGTTCGGACGCCACGACCACGCACCGTGCGGAGATGGCGCATGCAGACCCGCCGAGCGAAGAGCAAGGACGTGGCGGCGCTGGCCGGGGTCTCGCCGACCACGGTCTCGTTCGTGCTCAACGAGCGGGCGGATGCGAACATCAGCGCGGAGACGCGCCAGCGGGTCCGCGCGGCGGCGGAGCAGCTCGGATACCACCCCCACTCGGCGGCCCGGGGCCTCGCCGGCGGCCGCTCCCACACGCTCGGCCTGGTCCTCCGCCAATCGCCCGAACAGGTCGCCGAGGACGCCCTCCTCGCCGAGACGCTCCGAGGGCTGTCCGCAGCCGCCCGAGCGGCTCGCTATCGCGTGCTCGTCGAGCCGCTCGGCGAATCCGACGGCACGTACGCGGACCTGCTGCGCTCGCGCGGCACGGACGGGCTCGTCGTCTCCGGGCCCCGGGTCGATGACGCGGAGCTCGGAGCGCTCGTCCGCGACGGCGCCCCGGTCGTGATCCAGGGATCGCTGCCCGGGGTGGACCTTCCGAGCGTCGACGTGGACAACGTCGCGGCGGCACGAGCGGCGACGACGCACCTCGTCGACCTCGGCCACCGGGTCATCGGCTGCATCACCAACGCCTCGTTCCGGTACACCTCGGCTCGAGAGCGCCGGGATGGCTACGCGGCGGCGTTGCGCGATGCCGGCATCCCGGTCGATGACGAGCTCGTCGTCGAGGCCAGCTTCCACGCCGCGAGCGGACGCAGTGCGATGCGCCGGCTGCTGGCCCGCGACGACCTGACGGCCGTGTTCGTCGCCAGCGACGTGGTTGCGTTCGGCGCGATGGCCGCGATCCGGGAGGCTCGGCTGCGCATCCCCGAGGACATCTCGGTCGCGGGCTTCGACGACATCCCGCTGTCCGCGTACTTCGACCCACCCTTGACCACCGTCCACGTGCCCGCCCACGAGCTTGGACGTGCGGCCGGGATGGCCCTGCTCGATCGGATCAACGGCCGGCCCGTGGAGACGCGGACCGTGCTGCCGACCGAGCTCATCGTGCGCTCGTCGTCGGCGCCACCGTCGCCGGCGAGGCGGCGCTCAAGGGACGGCCCGGCGTCGGGCTGACGCGACGCCGTGGTCGCCGACCACGGCACTCATGAAGGGCTGCGCATCCCGTCGCCGCCCCTTGCAGCTAGGAGGAGACCTGCATGCAACGGACCAACCTTCGCTCGCCGGCAGCAGCCATGGCAGTCGCCATGCTGATTGCCGCGTGCTCGAGTCCGGGAGTCACGACGGCGCCCGGCTCCAGCACGAGTGGCGGGCAGACGACCGCGCCGGGCGAGACCGGCGCCACCGGAGCCGACCTCAAGGGCCAGACCGTGACGGTCATCGGCACCTGGGGCGGCGACGAGGAGACCGCGTTCCACGAGATGGTCAAGCCCTGGGAGGACCAGACCGGCGCGACCGTCAAGTACACGGGCACGCGTGACCTCAACATCATCCTCTCGAACGGCATCCAGTCGGGCGTCCTGCCCGACCTCGCCGGCCTGCCGGGCCCCGGCCAGATGGCCGAGTACGCCCAGGCCGGCGCCCTGATCGACCTCACCGACGTCCTCGACACCGCGACGTACAAGAGCGAGACCGCGCCCGCGCTGGTCGACCTCGGCACGATCGACGGCAAGATCGTCGGCGTGTTCATCAAGAGCGCCGTCAAGGGGCTGATCTGGTACAACCCCGCCGTCCATGACTTCTCGTCCAGCGTCCCCGCGACGTGGGATGACCTGCAGACGGCGATCGGCAGCATGTCCAGCGCCGCCAAGGCGCCGTGGTGCCTCGGCGTGGAATCGGGCGCGGCCTCCGGCTGGCCCGGCACGGACTGGATCGAGGACATCGTCCTGCGGTCCGCCGGTCCGGACGTCTACCAGAGCTGGTGGCAGGGCAAGACCAAGTGGTCCGACCCGGCCATCAAGCACGCGTTCGAGATCTTCGGGGACGTCGCGAAGAACAGCTTCGGCGGTTCGACGGGCGTCAACGCCACGAACTTCGAGGTTGCAGGCGATCCGCTGTTCGCGAATCCGCCCGGCTGCCTCGTGTTCCACCAGGCATCGTTCATCACCGGCCTCGGCGCCTTCAAGTCGAAGACCGCCGGGACGGACTACAACTTCTTCCCGTTCCCCGACATCGATCCGCAGTACGCGGGCGCGGTCGAGGGTGCCGGCGACCTCTTCGGGATGTTCCATGACACCCCGGCGACCCGGTCCCTCATGGCCTACCTCGTCACCGCCCAGGCCCAGGACATCTGGGTCAAGCACGGTGGCGCGCTGTCGGCCAACAAGAACGCGACCGACTACCCGGACGACATCAGCAAGCGGTCGGCCGACCTCATCGTGAACGCCAAGATCTTCGCCTTCGACGCATCGGACCTGATGCCGCAGGAGATGAACGCCGCGTTCTGGAAGGGCGTCGTCGACTACGTCAAGGATCCGTCGAAGCTCGATTCGATCCTCGCGGACCTCGACACCACGCAGGCCAGCGCCTACGGCGGCTAGCCAAGCCAGACCTCGGGCGGGCGGCAACGCCCGCCCGAGGGAACCCCATCAGGGAGAGGAGGGCTCGACGTCGTGGACCCGCGATTGTTCAACGCGATCGTCGTGGTGGTCGGCGTCCCGGCCACCCTGATCGGCTACATCCTCTTGATCGAGTGGCTGCTGCGCCTGCTGCCGAGTCGGGCGCAGCCGCGCATCCGGCCCTGGCTGTGGCTCCTGCCGGCGCTCGCGTTCCTCGGCGTATTCCTGGTCTACCCGACCATCCAGACCATCATCCGGAGCCTCCAGGACAAGTTCGGCAAGAACTTCATCGGGCTGGACAACTACGCGTGGTTCTTCGGCAACCCGCAGGAGATCTCCACGCTCTTCAACACCCTGCTGTGGGTCGTGCTCCTGCCGATCATGACGGTCGGCGTCGGACTCCTGATCGCGGTCATCGTGGACCGCGTCAAGTACGAGAGCATCGCCAAGAGCGTCATCTTCATGCCCCTCGCGATCAGCGCGACCGCGGCCGGGGTCATCTGGTTCTTCATGTACCTGTGGCAGCCGCCCGGCCAGGCGCAGGTGGGCACCCTGAACGCCCTCATCGGCGTGGTCGGCGCCGGTCCCGTCGACTTCCGCCAGACCACGGACCTCCGGCTCAACACGATCATGCTCGTCGGGGTCATGGCCTGGATGTGGACCGGATTCGCCATGGTCATCATCTCGGCCGCCTACAAGGGCATCAGCCCCGAGCTGATGGAGGCGTCGCGCGTCGACGGCGCGACCGAGTGGCAGGTGTTCCGGAACATCGTCTGGCCGCTGCTCGTGCCCACGATCGCGGTCATCACGACGACGATGATCATCACGGCGCTCAAGGCGTTCGACATCGTGTACGTCATGAGCGGCGGCAACTTCGACACCAGCGTCATCGCCCTCGAGATGTGGCGCCAGGTCGGATTCGGCCAGCTGGGGCGCTCCGCCGCCGTCGCCGTGATCCTGCTGCTGGCGATCATCCCCGTGATGCTCTTCAACATCCGCAACTTCCGAGCCCAGGAGGCGATCCGATGACCGCGCGGAGCGACACTGGTCCGTCGGGCGCGTCCGGCTCGAGCAACCTGCCCGGGTGGGTTCGGCGGTTGCCCCTCCACCTGTTCGTCATCGGCCTGATGATCGTGTGGCTCATCCCCACGATCGGGCTGTTCGTGAACTCCTTCCGGTCGCAGACCGAGTCGACGAGCTCCGGCTGGTGGACGGCGCTGTTCCCGCCGGAGCTGTTCTCGGTCGACAACTACGCCTACGTGCTCGGTCGCAACGGGATCGGCAACGCGTTCCTGAACAGCCTGTTCATCGCGGTGCCGTCGACCGTCATCCCCATCTTTGTCGCTGCGTTCGCTGCGTACGCCTTCGCCTGGATGCGCTTCCCGGGCCGATACCTCCTGTTCATCGGAGTGGTCGGGCTGCTCGTCGTCCCGCTCCAGACCACCTTCATCCCGATCCAGAAGCTGTTCGCGACGTTCGGCCTGAACGGCGAGCTCGCGGCGGTCTGGCTGGCGCATACGGGCTACGGCCTGCCGTTCGCGATCTACCTGCTCCGAAACTTCATGGCCGAGCTGCCACGCGAGGTGTTCGAATCGGCCGACATCGACGGAGCCGGCTGGGCAACGAAGTTCTTCCGCCTGGTCCTGCCCATGACGATCCCGGCCCTCGCGGCCCTGGCCATCTTCCAGTTCCTGTTCACCTGGAACGACCTGCTCGTCGCCCTTGTCTACATCGGCGTGAACACGGACAACCAGCCGATGACGATCGTCGTGGCGAACCTCGTCCAATCGACGGGCGGGGGCATGCAGTACCTCGCGGCCGCGGCCTTCCTCACGATGGCCCTGCCGCTCGTGGTCTTCCTCGCGTTGCAGCGCTACTTCGTGCGCGGGCT
>DASSHR010000446.1:0-1600 GCA_035692745.1 Candidatus Limnocylindrales bacterium
GGCGGGACGACGAGCGGTGCGTGATCATCTCGACATGGATCACGCGGACCACGTTGCCCTGATCGCCGCGGGCATCGGCGGCGCCGGTGGTGGTGGCCGCTGGCTGGAGCTCGGGGCGGGCGAGGGTGCGTTCACGCTGGCGCTCGCAGACGTGCTTGGCCCTGGCGGGCACATCCTGGCGACGGATCGCGATTCGGCGGCGCTGCGGGTCGCGGAGTCCCGCGTCCGCGGGCAGTTTCCGGGCACGCGCCTCGAGGTCGCTCGGCTGGACTTCACCGACGGCGTCCCAGCGGGACCGTTCGATGGCGTCCTCGCCGCGAACACGTTGCATTTCGTGCGCGATCGCCGGGCGATCCTCGCGGCGATCCGAGCCGCCATCGCGCCGGGCGGGCGCCTCGTGGTCGCGGAGTACGACGCCGACGCCGGCAACCAGTGGGTGCCGTATCCGTTCTCGTTCGAAACATGGCGCCGTGAAGCGGTTGCGGCGGGTTTCGACGAGCCGCGCCTGCTGCATCGCGTCCCCAGCCGGTTCCTGGGCGCGATCTACGGCGCCGCGGCCGCCGTACCGGCGACGAGCGGTGGCGTGCTAGAGTTCCGGCCTCACGGCGAGGACCGAGAGGAGTAGCGTCCGACGGACCCCAAGCGAGCGCGGGATGGTGCGAGCCGCGCGGGTCACGGGACGTGAACGTCACTCGCGAGTCGTGCGGCCGGCGCCCGTTAGCGCGCCCAGAGGAGGCATCGGGTCCGTCGACGAGACGGCGAGGGTCGGGATGACCGACCGGGATCGAGGCCTCGAACCAGCAGGTGGTACCACGACCCGTTCGTCCGCTGGACGAGCGGGGTTTTTGTGTCCGGCGGCAATGCCGCGGAAAGGGCGGTCGACATGGGCGACGAGACGGCGACACGGGAGCTGCCGAAGGCGTACGCGCCCGCCGACGTCGAGTCGGCGATCTACGAGCGCTGGCTGGCCGCCGACGTCTTCGCGCCCGACGGCGCGGGCTCGCGGGCCGATGAGTCGAAGCCGCCGTTCGTCATCATCCAGCCGCCGCCGAACATCACCGGCGCGCTGCACCTCGGCCACGCGCTCACGTTCGCGATCGAGGACGCGATGATCCGGCACGCCCGGATGCAGGGCCGCCCGACGCTGTGGCTGCCCGGCCTCGACCACGCCTCGATCGCGGCGCAGTACGTCCTCGACAAGATCATTGCGACAGAAGGGGAGAGCCGCGAATCGCTCGGCCGCGAGCGCTACCTCGAGCGAATGTGGCGATTCATCAACGAGACGCGCGAGGTCATGCTCGGCCAGGAGCGGCGGCTGGGCGTGTCCGCGGACTGGGGCCGGCTCCGGTTCACGATGGACGAGGGCTCGGCCCGCGCGGTGCGCGTCAGCTTCAAGCAGCTGTACGACGAGGGCCTCGCGTACCGCGCCGAGGGCCTGATCAACTGGTGCCCCGGCTGTCGAACGAGCGTGTCCGACCTCGAGGTGATCCCGACCCAGGAGACGGGCACGCTCTGGACGATTCGCTATCACCTGATCGACGAGCGCAGCGGCCTGCCGAATGCCGACGAGACGATCACGGTCGCGACCACGCGACCCGAA